>JBJTFB010000104.1:0-8686 GCA_046093205.1 Acidimicrobiales bacterium | reverse complement strand
CATCACGATGTCGTCGAAGAGGCCGCCCTTCAGCCCGGCGACCGCACCGATGAGCGCGCCGAGAGCAAGGGAGAACACAGCCGAGGCGAGACCGATGATGAGCGACACCCTGACCCCGTACAGGACCCGGCTGTACACGTCACGGCCGATGATGTCGGTGCCGAACCACGCGAAGGACGCCGGCGGGAGGTTCTGGTTGGGACCCTGGGAGATGTCAAAAACCTGCTCGTTCACCCCGTACCTGGCCGTCCACGGCGACAGCAGAACCCACAGGATCAGGAGCACCAGCACACCGACAGAGACGACAGCAGCCCGGTGCGTCAGGAACCGACGGAAGGCGAGCCTTCCCGGGGAGAGGGACTCCGCGGTCAGCCCGACTGCAGCGTCGAGAACGGTCACTGTCTAGTCAGCCAAGGAGGATCCTCGGGTCGAGCTTGGCATACGCGATGTCAGCGAAGAGGTTGAAGACGACCACGGACCCGATGATGAGGACCATCCACGGCATCAGCTCGGGGAAGTCGCCGTTGCCATAAGCCACGAGGAAGAAGCGACCCATGCCGGGATACTCGAACATCCCCTCGGTGATGATGAGCCCGCCCACCACGGCACCCACGTCGAGGAACGCGAGGGTGGTGACGGGAATCAGGGCGTTGCGCAGGGCGTGGTGCACGAGGACGCGCCGCTCGGAGATCCCCTTGGAGCGGGCCGTGCGCATGTACTCACTGTTCAGGACGTCGAGGAGCGAGGCGCGCATGTAGCGCGAGTAGACGGCGATCGACTGGATCGACACCACGACGACGGGCAGGAACATGTGCTTCAGCATGAGAAGAAGGTCGAACCCTTGGTGACCCGGGGGGTACACGCCGGCCACCGGGAACAGTGAGTACCCGAACCACTTCTGCCAGTACACGGCAAAGAGCAGCTGCAGGAGCAGCGCGGAGACGAACGGCGGGACCGCAAGGCCCACCAGGGCGCTCGAGTTCACCACTGTGTCGCGCAGACGGCCGGGCCGGAGCGCTGCGAACACGCCGAGAGCATTGCCGAGCAGGATGCCCACCGCGGAGGCAACGATCCCGAGCCGCAGCGAGTTGGCGAGTGCGTCCTTCAGGTGGACGAACACGTCGCGGCTGCCCTTGATGGACCTCGGCCAGTCGAATGTGACGAAACCCCACAGCCAGGCGAAATAACCCCGTACGTACCCGAACGCCCCGCTGTACAGGCCGTTGGCGGCGATGTACTGGTCGAGCTTCTTCTTCGACACGCGGATGTTGGTGCGCTTGTAGCTCGCCACAGGGTCGGTACCGAGGCGCAGCGCCACGTACACGAGGAAAGTCACGAGGACGATGGTGGGGACCAGCCACACCCCGCGCCTCAGCGCATAACGCAACATCCCCTCACCTCCCCGTGGAAAGCGGCATCAGACCTGCCGCCGGTCATCATTCTTGCCCCGAAAGGGGCGTGGGTGCGGGGTCCTAGAACCCCGCACCCACGTTGAATCCCTTCGGCATCAGCCGAAAAGCTGTGATCTCGACCTACTTGGTCTCGACCTTGGCCTCACCCTTGAGCAGCTCGGTGGGCACGTACTTGCCGTCGTTGGTGGTGCGGTAGGCACCCGGCATCAGCACGTTGGCCACGGTCCAGACGTACCAGGAGGAGTTGGCGCACTCGGTGATCGGGTTGAGGCAACCCGGCCACTGCTCGGCACCGATGACCACCTGGCCATCGCCGTCGAGGTCCTTCCACTGGTAGGTGTCGTTGAACGCCGCGTAGTTGTTCAGCTCACCCTCCACGTTGTCCACGCGGTCGGTGCGGTAGGCACCGGACTTCGGGAACTGGAACAGCGGGATCATGATGTAGTCCTTGTCCATCTCGACGATGGCGGACTTGATCAGCTCGGCGCGCTTGGCCTCGTCGACCTCCTTGTCCGATGCCTTGAGGGCCTCGGTGGCGGTCTCGTTGGCCCAGCCCTGGAAGTTCTGGCCGACGTTGTTGTTCTCCGGCGTCGGGATGTTGTCAGAGGTGAAACCGCCGACCAGGTAGCTCGGGTCCGGCGGGGCGGTGCTGATGTACATCGCCAGGTCGTAGTCCATGCCGGGCAGGCGCTTCTGGAAGTAGCACTCCGCATCACAGTTGTAGGCGACGACGTTGAAGCCGGCCTTCTGCAGCAGCGGGATGAGGTACGCCTGGGTGCTCTCGCGACGGGTGTTGCCCGTGTTGATGACCCACTCGATCTTCGGCGTGACGCCGTCCTTCGCCCAGTATCCGTCGCCGTCCTTCTCGTAACCGGCGTCGGTCAGGATCTTGTCGGCCTCGGCCTGGTCGTACTTGTTGCCGAAGATGCCCTCGGGGCAGTACGCACCGGGGACCATCGGACCACAGGTGAGCAGGCTGCCGTCTGCCGCAATCGGGATGTAGATCTGCTTGAACAGGGCCTCGAGGTCGACCGACTTGTAGAAGGCCTCGCGGAACGCCTTGTCGGCGAACGCACGGGTCTTCTCGCCGTCAGGCGTGGTGTTCTTGCCGTCGACACCGAGGTTCATGTAGAGGGCCTCGTAGTCGCCGCCGTAGTTCAGGACCGTCTTCACGTTCGGGTCGGCGAGCTCATCGGTGATGCCCGCGTAGAACTGCGGGTAGATGAAGTCGACCGAACCGGCCTTGAGGTCGGTGATCTCGGTCTCGGGACGGGGAACCATCACGAGCTTGCCGTAGCCGGCCTTGCGCGGACCCTTGTAGGCCTCGTTCGGCACGTACACGACCTGGTCGGCGCTCCATGACTCCATCTTCCACTCGGTGCCCGAGTAGTTGAAGCTGGTCTGGAAGTCACCCGAGATGTCCTTGCAGTCCGCAACGGCGGCCTTCTTGATCAGTCCGCCGAAGAGACCCTTCCAGGGCGCGTAGAGCTCCTTGAAGTTCACGACGACCTGCTTGTCGGAGTCGCCGGCCTCGATCGTGGTGATCTTGTCGTAACCCGAGGTGCTGATCGACCCCGGGGTGTTCATGACGGCGTCGTAGGTGCACTGGAAGTCGGCGATCGTGATCGGTGACTCGTCCTCCCACACTGCGTCGTCGGAAATGTCGTAGGTGACAGTCATGGCAGTTGCGCCAGCCGCACCGTCGCCGCCCGCAGACGTGTCTTCCGAGGCACTGTCACTCCCGCCGCCGCACGCGGCGAGCAGGAGAACGGAGCCCAGGAGACCGGCAGCAAGCTTGCTCTTCCGGTTGTTCCTCACTAAGTGACCTCCCTGGTCAGGTTGTGGGGAGACGGCGGACCGGGGTCCGGCCATGGCACCTCCCCGATGCGCACGGCCTTAAGAACCTAACACCGACAAGGACCAGAAGGAAGAAACGGCTGGGCTGACGGCTCCTCGAGGGACCCCTCGGGGCTCAGGATTCCAGCAGTCGGAACTGGATTATGCGGGAAAATTCCTCCGCCTCGAGGCTCGCCCCACCCACGAGGGCCCCGTCGATGTCGGGCTGGGACATCAGTTCCTTGATCGTTCCGGCCTTCACGGAGCCCCCGTACTGCACCCTCAGCGAGGACGCGGCATCGGGTCCTGCGGCGCCGCTCACCGTTGCCCGGATCGCGGCGCACACCTCCTGGGCATCCCCTGAGGTGGCCGTGCGACCGGTGCCGATAGCCCAGATGGGCTCATACGCGATGACCAGGCCCGCCACCTGCGCGGGCGAGCACCCCTCGAGCGCGGATTTCACCTGGCCGGTGACCTTGTCGAGAGTGCGGCCCTCCTCGCGCTCGGCCAGGGTCTCCCCCACGCAGACGATCGGCGTCATGCCGTTCTTCAGCACTGCTGCGACACGGGTCCGCACGTCGGCATCAGTCTCGTGGAACAACTCGCGGCGCTCGCTGTGCCCCACGATGACGTACTTCACGTTCAGTTTCGAGAGGAACGCGGCCGACACCTCGCCCGTGAAGGCACCCTTCTCCTCCGGGTGGCAGTTCTGGGCCCCGAGGGAAAACTTCAGCTTGTCAGCGTCGAGGAGTGTCTGGACGCTCCGGAGATCCGTGAACGGGGGGTGCAGGCTCACGTCGACTGCCTCGAAGTCATCGGCGCCGACCAGGTACGAGAGCTTCTGCACGAGGTGGATCGCCTCGTAGTGGTTGAGGTTCATTTTCCAGTTACCGCTGATCAGCGGCTTGCGCAGGTCAGCGGGCATTCGGTGCACCCCTCAGGGCGGCCAGTCCGGGAAGGTCGCCGAGCTCGAGCAGCTCGAGTGATGCCCCACCGCCGGTGGAGACATGATCGACCTCGTCGTCCAAACCGAACTGGGCAAGCGCGGCGGCACTGTCGCCACCGCCCACCACAGTGAACGCCTTGGTTGCGGCGACCGCCTCTGCGACCGTGCGCGTGCCCGCGGCGAAGCGGGGATCCTCGAACATTCCCATCGGGCCGTTCCAGAACACCGTACGGGCATCCATGATCACGTCACTGAAAGCTGCAGCCGAACCCGGTCCGATGTCGAGACCCCTTGCGCCCTCGGGGAGCCGCTGGCCGAACGTGGCGAACACTCCCGACGCGTCGAGACCCACGATGTCCTCGGGCAGATGAATCGGCTTCCCACCGTCGAGGAGCCGACGACACGTTGCAATCTGGTCGAGCTCACAGATGGAGTTCCCCACCGGGTATCCCTGGGCGGCGAGAAACGTGAAGCACATTCCACCGCCGATGACGAGAGCGTCAACCACCTGGAGGAGCGACTCGATTACACCGAGCTTGTCGCTCACCTTCGCCCCGCCGAGCACAGCCACGAACGGACGCTTGGGCTTCTCACGGAGCCCGGACAGCACCTCGACCTCACGCTGCAGCAGCCGACCAGCGGCGGACGGGAGTGTCCTCGGAGGACCGACGATAGACGCGTGAGCCCTGTGGGCAGCTCCGAATGCATCGTTCACGTACATGTCGATGCCCCTCACCAGACCCGCCACAAATGACGCGTCATTCTTCTCCTCACCCGCATCAAAGCGCAGGTTCTCCAGTAGTTCGACCCCGGGGGCAAGCTCAGCGAGCCTGCGCCGCACCGGCTCCATGGAGTACTTCACCTCCGGAGCGCCCTTCGGTCGGCCGAGATGACTGGCGCACACGACCTGGGCGCCGCGCTCTGTGAGCCACTGGATGGTGGGGAGCGCCGCCTTGATACGGAAGTCGTCGGTGATCACACGTGCGATGTCGGGGCCCTCCATCGGCACGTTGAAGTCGGTGCGCACGAGCACACGTTTTCCCGAGACGTCGCCCAGATCCTCCAGAACCGGGATGCGGCCCATCGTGGGCTACTTGCCGACGTGGAGCACGAGGTCCACGAGACGGTTCGAGTAGCCCCATTCGTTGTCGTACCAACCGAGCACCTTCACGAGCGACCCCATGCTCATCGTGAGATCAGAGTCGAACACGCACGAGTGCGGGTTCGTGACGATGTCGCTGGACACGATCGGTGCATCGGTGTACTCGAGCACACCCTTCAACGGTCCCTCCGCTGCCTTGCGGAACGCGGCATTGATCTCGTCCACGGTGGCGGGACGCTTCAGGTTGGCCACGAAGTCGGTGATGGAGCCGGTGGGAACCGGCACGCGAAGCGATGTGCCGTCGAGCCGACCCTTCATCGCCTCGAGCACGAGACTCGTCGCACGTGCGGCACCCGTGCTGGTGGGTGTGATGTTGATGGCCGCGCCGCGCGCCCGACGGAGGTCGCTGTGGGGCCCGTCGACCAGCTGCTGGTCACCGGTGTAGGCGTGTACCGTCGTCATCAGACCGTTCTCCACCCCGAACGCATCATCGAGCACCTTCACCAGGGGCACGAAGCAGTTGGTCGTGCAGCTTGCGTTCGAGATGACCTTGTGCCTGGAGCGGTCGAAGTCGCCGTGGTTGATGCCGTAGACGAACGTGGCGTCCGCGCCGTTCGACGGTGCCGAGACAATCACCAGCGGCGCGCCGGCTTCAAGGTGTGCTGCCGCTTTGTCACGGTCGGTGAAGAAGCCGGTGCTCTCGATGACGAGATCCACGCCGAGCGACGCCCACGGGAGCGCCTTCGGGTCACGCTCCGAGAGGACCTTCAGGACCTTGCCATCGATGCTGATGCCGCCGTCCACGGCCTTGATGTCGTTCGGGAGCACGCCGAGCACGGAGTCGTACTTCAGGAGGTGTGCCATCGTCTTCAGCGACCCGAGGTCGTTCACCGCGACGATTTCCACGTCCGCACCCCGGGCGGTCGCCGCACGGAAGAAGTTGCGTCCGATGCGGCCGAAGCCGTTGATTCCCACTCGTACGGTCATTGACGCGTCCTTTCGGTCGTTCGGGGCACGACGGTGCGTTCCCGAGACTAGTTCGCCACCCCGCCGCGCTACAGAAGCAGGTCCCTGTGGGAGACCCTGAGGGACCAGCCTTCCGCCCGCAGACGCTGGGCGAGGGCCTCGGTCACCGCGACCGAGCGGTGCCGGCCGCCGGTGCAGCCGATGCCAATCGTGAGGTAACTGCGTCCCTCCGCGACGTAGGCGGGAAGAACCAGCAGGAGGAGGTCCATCACGCGGTCGAGGAAGTCGACGGCCGCAGTGTGACCCATGACGTACGACGTGACAGCCGTGTCGAGCCCGGTCAACGGCCGGAGTTCCTCGTCCCAGTGCGGGTTCGGCAGGAACCGCACGTCGAACACGGTGTCCACGTCGATCGGCACACCGTGCTTGAACCCGAACGACATGACCGTGACCTGCAGCGAGTCGGCTGCGGATTCAGGTCCGAAGAGCGACACGAGCTTCGCCTTCAGCTGATGGACGGTGAGCCCGGTGGTGTCGATGACGAGGTCGGCCGACGCCTTCACCTCCGCGAGTGCCGAGCGTTCTGCGTCGATCACCTGCTCGAGCCCGCTCGAACCGTCCGAAAGGGGGTGGCGACGGCGTGTCGCCTCGTAGCGGCGCACCAGTTCGCGCGTGGAGGCGTCGAGGAACATGATGCGCACACGGTGCCCCTGGGCACGCAACGAGCCGACCGCCGCGAGCATGCCCGCCTGGTGGCGCGCATTGCCGAGCACGAGGCACAGTTTCTCGATCTCGCCCCCTGCCTCGCCCGACAGTGCCACCACCCTGTCGAGCAGTGCCACCGGCAGGTTGTCCACCACGAACCAACCGAGGTCCTCGAGGTCATCGGCCGCCTGCGACCGTCCCGCCCCGGAGAGTCCGGCAATCACGAGGATGTCGGTCATCGTGCGAACACTATCCGTGGTGACAGTGCGGGGCGGATGATGCGGTGGCCACGATGGTCACGGACGCTTTCCCGCGCGCAGGTAGAGAAGCCGCGGCACCGTGTGGGCGAGTGCATACTCGGGTGCCCGGTCGAGGAAGCCTGACGGCGGCGCCGGCTCCACCATCCTCTCCACGAGGAGACCGTGCGCAACGAGGCTGTTGACGTAGCGCGACAGGGGGCGGTGCACGAAACGAATGCGCACCCCGGGCTCGACCTCCTCGATCGTGGCTGTCTCGGTGAGGTACGGACCGATCCGCCAGTACTGCTCGGGCGGGTCGATGATGTGGTCGTCGATCCAGCCCGAGCCCGGGGTCTGCAGCAGTGGGTGGTTCAGGAAGAACGCGAACGTTCCGCCGGGTCGCAGCACGCGCGCCACCTCTGCCACGGCGTCGTCGAGGCCGTCGATGTGCTCGAACACGAGACAGGCCACAACCGCATCGAACGATCCATCCCCGAACGGGATCTCGTCCGCGCCGGCCAGGACGTACTGGGGGCCACCTGCACGATCGCGGGCGACCTCCAGGTTCCTCTCCGTCGGGTCGATACCCGTCACCGAGCAACCTGCCGAGGCGAGGGCACGAGCAATCTGGCCCTCACCGCAACCGACGTCGAGCACGGTGCCGGCACCCGAGAGTTCCTCGAGCGCAAGTGGGATGATCTGCTCCTCGTACTCGGGATCGACCCCACCGGTGAAGCCCCCGATCCACCAGTCGGCGTGGTCGTCCCATCCCGAGTTATCGATCGTCACTGCCGGCCCCTGCGTCGTCCTGCGGGTTTCTGTTATCGGTCACTGCGTCGACAGGGTGGAACCTGCCGTGCACAGCCTCCGCAACCGACCTCGGCAACCACGACAGGGCGAGAAGATCATCGAGGGATGCCCGTTTCACGGCGTTCACTCCCCCCATCGCCTTCACGAGCCGTCGTGCGCGCACATCGCCGAGACCTGCGATGCCCTCGAGGGACGAGGACACCATTCTCTTGCCGCGCAGTTCGCGGTGGAAGGTGTTGGCAAAACGGTGCGCCTCGTCGCGGATCCGCTGCAGCATGAAGAGCGCCTCGCTGCCGCGCGCGATCCGCACCGGCTCGGCACGGCCCGGCACGTAGACCTCCTCGAACCGCTTCGCCAGCGCCGCGACCGGGATCTCATCCTCGAGGCCGAGCTCGCGCACGACCCGTTCGGCGACACCGAGCTGACCCTTGCCTCCGTCGACCAACAGCAACTGCGGCGGGTACGAGAAACGTCCCGGCTTGTCGCGCTGCCCGGCGGGGTCGCGCTCGCGCTCCTCGAGATACGCGCTGAGCCTCCGAGTGAGCACCTCCTCCATCGCCGCGTAGTCGTCGTTGCGGCCCGTGCCGACCTTGAAGCGGCGGTACTCCCTCTTGTTCGGGAGGCCGTCCTCCATGACAACCATGGAACCGACGTAGTCGGTGCCGTGCAG
>JBJTFB010000103.1:0-4017 GCA_046093205.1 Acidimicrobiales bacterium | reverse complement strand
GTGGCAGACCGAGACCGGCGGCATCATGATCTCGCCGTTGCCCGGTGCGACCACCACGAAACCGGGCTCTGCCACGTTCCCGTTGCCGGGCGTGGGTGCCGAGGTCGTCGACGATGCGGGCCGGCCGGTGACGCGCGGCGGCGGTTACCTCACGCTCACGCACCCGTGGCCCGGCATGCTGCGCGGCATCTGGGGCGACCCCGAGCGCTACCGCGAGACCTACTGGAGCCGTTTCGAGGGCCGCTACTTCGCCGGTGACGGCGCGAAGCTCGACGACGACGGTTACCTCTGGTTGCTCGGTCGCGTGGACGACGTGATGAACGTGTCGGGGCACCGCATATCCACCACCGAGGTGGAGTCCGCGCTCGTGTCGCACCCGTCGGTGGCCGAGGCGGCAGTGGTGGGCGCGAACGACGCCACCACCGGCCAGGCAATCATCGCCTACGTCACCCTCGTGGGTGGCCTCGAGGTGGACGAACAGGAACTGCGCAACCATGTGGCATCCGAGATCGGTGCGATTGCCAAGCCGAAGACCGTGTACTTCACGCCGGAGCTGCCGAAGACCCGCAGCGGGAAGATCATGCGGCGGCTGTTGCGCGACGTGGCCGAGGGACGCAACCTCGGTGACACGACCACTCTCGCGGATGCGACCGTGGTGAACGAGCTCCAGCGACGCGCCGCAGAGTCACCGACCGAGGACTGAGCCATGCGCCGTGTCGCGCTCGCGCTCGTGCTTCTGGTCTCCGCATGCGGAGGGGAGACCGCGGACGGGGCGCTCACCTCATCGACGGAGGTCCATCGGGGTTCCTGCACACCCACGGCATCGGCACCGTTCAACGGGATTGCGGCCGTGACCACCGGTGGTGACGTGCACGTGTGGACCCGCCCGGGAGCCGAAGGTTACGTCGAGTTCGCCGGCCTCGGTGACGACCCGGACAGCCCACCGACCGAGGGTGACGGATCCTTCGTGGAGACGGCCGCAGTCGTGCCCTCCACCTGCGCGGTTTTCGTGGCGCTGTGCTGCGAACCGGTGAGCGGACTCACGAAATGGTTCGCCTCACCGGCCGCCGAACCAGTCGACATCTTCGGGCGACTTCCCGCCGTGAGCCCGGACGGTTCCCGTGTGGCGCTCGCGGGTTACGACCGACTCATGGTGGCATCAGTGGACGACCCCACGGAGCCTGACATCGAGATTGCGCTTCCGGCAGACGGCCTTGCTGCGGTGCTCGACATGGTGTGGGTCGACGGGGACAGACTCGCCCTGCTCATCAACACGGACGGCTCCGTGCGACTGCACGAGGCGGTGTTGTCGGAGGGAACCCTGCGGCCCGGGAAGAAGCTGGCGGCCGGTGCGGACGGGACAAGTGCGCTCCTGCACGGTGTGTTGGACGGGAAGCTGATCGTGAACGAACGAACGGGATCGGAGTCCATCGTGGAGTCGTTCGATGCGATCTCGATGGAGTCCCTCGGTACGGGGTCGGGAAGTGACATCGCAGCATTCACGCGACGAAACGGAAGGCGAAACGTGATGATCTCGAGGGAAGGTGCGCTCTCCGCATGGGTGGACGGTGATGTGGACCCCACCGCAGTCGGGTCCGCTTATTGGTGGGCGGGTTGAGCGGAGTCAGGTGAGGATCGCGACGAACATCGCGATCACGAGTGAGCCCATGAACCCGGCGATGAACTGGGTCTGACGTCGGAGGCCTCTCTCCAGTTGCGTGGTGAACTCGAGTCGCATCTGCGCGAACTCGAGCTTGATCTCGTCACGAAGGCTCCGTATGGCCGCATCGAGCTGGTGAACGCGCACCGCTTGCGACCCATGTGTGTCGGTGGTGGTCAGTCGCGGAAGTTCTCGAACTGCAGCGGGATGCCGAGGTCGGCGCCCTTCAGGAGTGTGATCACGGCCTGGAGGTCGTCGCGCTTCTTGCCGGTGACGCGCACCTGGTCGCCCTGCGTCTGGCTGGAGACGCCCTTCGGGCCCTTCTCCTTGATGAGCTTGTTGATCTCCTTGGCCTTGTCGGAGGAGATGCCCACTTTCACGGTGACCACCTGGCGGACGGTGTCGCCGCTGGCCTGCTCGAACTTGCCCCACTCGATGCCCTTCAGCGAGAGGCCACGCTTCACCATGCGCTCCTCGATCAGCACCCGCACGGCGCGGGCCTTCTCCTCGCTGATGGTGCGGATCGTGATGATCAGATCGTTCTGCTCGATCTCGGAGTTCGTCCCCTTGAAATCGAAGCGCTGGCTCATCTCACGCTGGGCCTGGTCCACCGCGTTGCGCAGCTCCTGGCGGTCCACTTCTGACACCACATCGAATGACGGCATGGGGCGAAAGGGTAACGGGCGGATAGCCTCGGAATCCGCACGAAACATAGGGGTCGGTGCCCGAGCGGCCAAAGGGAGCAGACTGTAAATCTGCCGGCACTGCCTACGGAGGTTCGAATCCTCCCCGGCCCACCACGGGAAACCGTGAACTGAAAGGCGAAAGCCAGACAGCCCAACCCGTCTTCGACCCTGCCGGAAACTCTTTCCGGCAGGGTCGTGGATCATCGGGGGCCGTGTCGCACGGGAGAATGGGTGCTCCCCATGACTTCCACCCGCCGCCGCACCGACAGACACCTGTTGCGACTTCTCCCCGTGTTCATTGCCGTCGGCATGACTGCAGCATGTTCCGGGAACGAGGCAGCACTGCCGCGACCGCTCACCGTCGATGAGGCATCGAGACTCGCGGGCACGATGCACGGCAATCATCTCGCCGGGAGTGCGCGGTTCGACGTGAACACCGTCGACGGTCCCGGCGGCAGCGCACTCCGGCTCACAGGACCCATCGACTGGACGAACTCCACGGGTGCCGCCGCGGTGTCATCGGCCGCCGCGGAGTCGACTCTTGTCGCCGTTGCATGGAAGGGCAACGCGGTGCTCGAGCGTCGGCCCGTACACGACGAACTGCTCGAGGGTCTCGGTGTGTCGTCCCCGCCGTGGTTGGCGCGTCCGATCGACCCGAGCCGCCGCATCGACCAGGTGATCTCGGTGGTGGCGGGTCTCGCCACGACGCAACCGGAGAACGCCATCCTCCTCCAGCAGAAGGAGGGGACGGCTTTCCTCCGCAGCGACACGCTGCGCGACATCAAGGTTGACGTGATGCGCTACGGCTCGCGCAGCATCTTCTGGGTCGACAACGAGACCGGACAACTGTTGAGGTTCGAGGGGAACACGGAATCGGGCAGCCAGCCGGTCATCGTCGACTTCTTCCCCGCGGCCGGGGCGTCACCGGGATTTCCGTCGGCAGGGCAGGTGGTGAACACCACCGGACGACCGGAACTGGCCGCACTCCTTTCGGGGAACTGACACCGCGCCGGCCGTCAGGCCCGTTCGTGCAGGAGAACCTGCATCAGACACACATCCAGCCACTTGTTGAACTTGCGGCCCACCTCGCGTTCCACGCCCACCGTGCGGAAACCGAGAGCCTCGTGCAGGGCCACGGAACCCGTCGACAGCGTGGTGATGCGCGCCATCACCGCATGGAAGCCGCCGTCTGCTGCGGTGTCGAGGAGGTGGGAGAGGATCACACGGCCGATGCCGCGCCGGCCCATGTCGCGGCGCACGTACACGGAGTCCTCCACCGTCGTGCGGTAGGCGGCGCGTTCCTTGTAGGGCGAGAGCGCCCCGAAACCCACCACCTCGACGGGTCCGGGGCCCCCCGTCCACTCGGCCACGAACACCGCGAAGGCCCCATCCCGGGCGTTCTGCCAGTCCAGCTGGTCCTGCAGGGAACGGGGCACCAGGTCGAAGGTGCTGGTCTCGTTCTCCACCTCGTGGTTGTAGATGGCTGCAATGGCGGGGGCATCGGCAGGCCCGGCCCGCCTGATTCGTACACTCTCGGCCTCCCCGCTCATGCCCCGAAACTACATTTCGGCGCCCCGCACGCCGTTGGGGGTTCGGGGAAATCCACCGATAGCCTTCCCCGTCTGGCTCGTTGAGGCCTTGCCTCAGCGCGCACGCCCTCTTAGCTCAGTC
>JBJTFB010000102.1:0-4012 GCA_046093205.1 Acidimicrobiales bacterium | reverse complement strand
GCACAGCTGGTGCGGCCCGAGTGCGTGGGTCTCCACCAGGTTCCACAGTTCCTTCTCGTCGGTGTCGACGATGCTGCGGCCGCGTGACGCGACGCCTCCGTTGATCACCGCGATGTCGAGGGCTCCGTGCTCGGAGTGGATTTCCTCCATCATGCGCCGGTTGTCCTCCGGCACGTCGTTCGAACCCTGGTGGATCGTGGCCTTCCCGTCGGCCGCGATGATGGCCTGCGCGGTCTCCTCGGCGGCCTCCTTGTCGCGGCGGTAGTTCACCGCGACGGTGGCTCCCTCGCGCCCCAACGCCTCGCTGATGCCGCGTCCGATGCCTCGTCCTCCACCGGTCACCAGTGCGATTTTCCCGTCGAGCATTCCCATGTTCTCCCCCTCGGTCGAACCCCGAAACTAGGTCGCCGCGCAGCCGTGTGGGAACCTGTGGTGATGCACGAGGGAAGCCGGAAGGCCATATTCGCCGCGTTCTTCGCGAACCTGGGCATTGCGATTGCCAAGTTCGTGGGGTTCATCATCACCGGGTCGGCGGGTCTCGCAGCCGAATCGGTGCACTCGCTCGCCGACACCGCCAACCAGGGCCTGCTGTTCCTCGGCGGCACACGCGCCGCACGCGAGCGCGACGACGACCACCCCTTCGGCCACGAGCGCGAGCGCTTCTTCTGGGCGTTCATCGTGGCGCTGATCCTCTTCAGCATGGGCGGCCTCTTCGCTCTGTACGAGGGGATCCAGAAGCTGCGCCACCCCCACGAGACCGAGAGCATGACGGTGGCACTCGTGATCCTCGGGTTCGCGATCGTGCTCGAGGGTTTCAGTCTGCGCACCGCGGTGAGGGAGACCGCACACGTGAAGCCGGCGGGCCAGAGCTACTGGCAGTTCATCCGCACGGCCAAGCAGCCCGAACTGCCCACGGTTCTTCTCGAGGACGTTGCCGCGCAGCTGGGTCTCGTCATCGCGTTCGTGGGCGTGCTCCTCGGCCACATCACGCACGAGCCACGGTGGGATGCGGCCGGTTCCGTGGGCATCGGCGTCCTGCTCATCGTGGTGGCGTTCGTTCTCGGCATGGAGATGAAGAGCCTGCTCCTCGGCGAGGTGGCTTCACCGGACAACCGCCGTGCACTGGCCTCCGCACTTCGCGGGTCGCGCCACGTGACGGATGTGATCTACATGCACACCGAGCACGTGGGGCCCGAGGTGATCCTCGTGGCGGCAAAGGTGATCTTCGACCCCTCGCTACCGGCGGGTGACGTGAGCCGGGCCATCGACGACGCCGAGGCGAACATGCGTGCCGCGGTTCCGCACGCGAAGTTCATCTTCATCGAGCCCGACATCAGCCGCGCCCCGTCCGTTTCGTGAGTCGTGGGACTCCCGTCCCCGTCGGGGGCTGTTAGCCTCTTCTAGGAACGAAGGGGAGCTCGCACGACCGGCGGGCTGAGAGGGTGAACGCGCTCACCGACCCAGGAACCTGATCCGGGTAATGCCGGCGGAGGGAACGGGCAATGGACGCAACGCGCGCAACGGTCTTCGTGGGGGGTTTCGCCCCGCACGTGCGCGCGCTCAACGCCGTCGTCGACGGATCGCTGGTGATTGCTGCCGACTCCGGCTGGGAACACGCCGTTGCCTCGGGACGCCGTCCGCACGTGCTGGTGGGCGACATGGACTCCATCCCGGCCGCGCACCTCGCCGACGCCATCGCTCTCGGCACCGAGGTGATCGAGCATCCCGTCGCAAAGGACGAGACCGACACCGAGCTCGCCCTCGCACTCGCCGTGCCGCGTGGGGCGAGGCACATCACGGTGATCGCGGGCGGCGGCGACCGGCCCGACCACGTGTTCGCGATGCTGCACTCGCTTGCTTCCCCCTCCTTCGCGGGAGTCACGGTGGACGGCTGGCTGTCGGGTACGAGGTTCCGCGTTTGCACCTCATCGGCGCCGGCAGAGCTGCACACCCGCAATGGTGACACCGTGAGCCTGCTGCCCGTCGGCGGCGCGGCCGTGGTCACCGCGACGGGGCTCCATTGGCCACTCTCGCACGACACGCTCGTTGCGCATGCCTCGCGGGGCGTCAGCAATGTGGCCACGGGCCCGTCCAACGTCACCGTGCACAGCGGCACGCTCATCGCATTCATCACACCCGGAGACGACACATGAGAAAGACACCGTTCCTGCTGGCTGCCCTCGTGCTCGTTGCCGCGTGCGGGAAGGAGTCACCCGACGATGCGGCGGTGCCCAGAACCGATGCCAACCCCGGGCAGGTGGTGCTGCTGGCCTACGACGCGTTCACCCCCGCCGAGGGAGTCTTCGATGCGTTCGAGCGCGAGACCGGCGCGAAAGTGAAGGTGGTGACCGGCCGTGACAGCGGCACGGTGGTGTCCAAGGCCATCCTCACCGCGGGCAACCCCGAGGGCGACGTGCTGTGGGGAGTGGACAACACCACGCTGTCACGCGCGACAGATGCCGACCTCTTCGACTCCCACGAACCCGTGGACGAGGGCGACGTGTGCGTGAACTACTCGAAGAAGTGGTACGCCGCACACAACCTGCAGCCGCCGACGGGACTTGATGACCTCGTGAAGCCGCAGTACGCAGGCCATCTGGTGGTGCAGGACCCCGCGAGCTCCTCCCCCGGGCTCGCGTTCCTCATGGCCACCGTGGCGAAGTACGGCGACGGGTGGCGCGACTGGTGGAAAAAGCGGAAGGAGAACGGGGTGCACGTGGCCGCCGACTGGACCACCGCCTGGACGATGGATTACGCGGGTGCGGGCAACCCCGGCAGGTACCCGATGGTCGTGAGCTACGGCAGCAGCCCGCCCGCGGAGATCGTGTACGCAGCCGACCCCGCGTCGGTCACCGAGCCCGACAGCGGCGTGATCGAGGCCACCTGCTTCCGCCAGACCGAGTACGTCGGCGTGCTGCGCGGCACGAAGAACCCGGAACTCGCGCGGAGGCTCGTGGAGTACCTCCTGGACGTGCCGTTCCAGGAGTCCATGCCCACCTCCCTCTTCGTGTTCCCCGTGAACCCGCAGGCAAAGCTGCCAGACGTGTTCGCGAAGTGGGCCGTGCGGGCAGCGCAACCGCTCACGCTCGGTGCGGCGGAGATCCAGGCAAGCCGCGACACATGGCTGGACGAATGGAGAGCGATCGCGCTGTGACGCGCGTTCTGCTGCGCACGGTGCGGGTGGCCCCCGCGGCCTTCCTCGTGATGTTCTTTGCGTGGCCGGTGACCGCGATGCTCGCCGCACACCTGCGGTGGGCCGCTGTCGCCGACGTGCTGGCCGATTCATCGATGCGCGAAGTTGCCTGGTTCACGCTGTGGCAGGCGGTCGCCAGCACGGCACTCGCCCTCGCGGTGGGCATGCCGGTGACGTGGGCACTGTCACGATGGAGGTTCGCAGGGTCGCGACTGCTCACTGGCTTGGTGACCGTGCCGTTCCTCATGCCCGCGGTGGTGATGGCCACCGGCGTGGCGGCTCTCCTGCCCTCGCGCGGCATCCCTGCGATCCTGTGGGCGCACACTGCCTTCAACGTGGCGGTGGTGGTGCGCGTGGTGGGGCCGGTGTGGTCGATGGTGGACCGCGCACAGCTGGAATCCGCTGCATCCCTCGGTGCCCCGCCGTGGCGTGTGTTCACTGATATTTCGTGGCCCGCCATCCGTGATGCGGCACGCAATGCGACGGGCCTCGTGTTCGCGTTCTGCTTCTCCAGCTTCGCCGTCGTGAGAATCCTCGGTGGGGCCACGTTGCGCACGCTCGAGACCGAGGTGTTCGTGCAGGCGATGAACCTGGGCGACGTGCGCACCGCGACCGCCCTCACCGTGGTGCAGTCGGTGGTGGTGCTGGGGGTGCTCGCGACGGGGCGCGGCGGCCGAGCCGGTGCGGTGGAATCACACGACATCGCGGGTGCGGCTCCTCTCTCCGAACGTGCCTCCTGGCGGTGGGCTCCACCGGTGACCGCGGCGCTGGGGGCCACGGTGGTGTGCGCACCGTTGGTTGCGGTGGCTGCGCGGTCGG
>JBJTFB010000101.1:0-4180 GCA_046093205.1 Acidimicrobiales bacterium | reverse complement strand
ACCGCACGATCAGCCTCACCTCGATCATGTCGACACCCGGCGACCTCGCGTACGGCACGCCGACCGACGAGGCGCTGTCCACGCTCCTGGCACCGCCGCCGCCCGACCGCGCCGCCTACATCGAGAGCGCCGCGAACTGGGCCGTGTGGTGCTCGAAGAAGCACTTCGACCTCACCGAGGCGAGGGCCCGCGCTGCGCGCGAGTACGACCGCAGCTTCTATCCCGAGGGCGCCCACCGCCAGCTGGCCGCCATCTACGCCTCGGGCGACCGCAGCGAGAAACTGCGTGCCCTTGACGTGCCCACGCTCGTCATCCACGGCCGCGACGACACGCTGCTCACCCCGAGCGGAGGGGAGCGCACGGCCGAGCTGGTGCCCGGTGCGGTGCTGCTGAAACTGAACGACATGGGCCACGACATGCCGATGCCGCTGTGGCCCGTCTACCGTGAGTCGATCGGCGGCCATGCCCGCCGGGCGCACCGCTGAACCGGGAGGAAACGTCATGCCAGGTCCGTTGACCGGATACAGGATCATCGAGGTCGCGGGCATCGGCCCGGGACCGTTCGCGGCGATGCTTCTCGCCGACATGGGGGCTGAGGTCATCCGCGTCGACCGTGCACAGTCGGTGCGCGGCCCCGCACCCGACCGCCCCGCGGGCGACATCCTGCTGCGCGGCCGCCGCAACGTGGCGCTCGACCTGAAGAACCCCGACGGCGTCGAGACCCTCCTGCAGCTCGTCGAGAGCGCGGATGCAATCATCGAGGGCTTCCGGCCGGGCGTGATGGAGCGGCTCGGTGTGGGCCCGGATGTGTGCACTGCACGGAACCCGCGCATCGTGTTCGGCCGCATGACCGGCTGGGGCCAGGAGGGCATGTACGCACAGGCCGCCGGCCACGACATCAACTACATCTCGCTCGCGGGTTCCCTCGCCCACTTCGCACGCCGTGGCGAGGCACCGGTGCCACCGCTGAACATGGTCGGTGACTTCGGCGGCGGCGGCATGTTCCTCGCCTACGGCGTGGTGTGCGCACTGCTCGAGGCCCAGAAGTCAGGCAAGGGTCAGGTCGTCGACACCGCCATGGTCGACGGGGCCGCTGTGCTGATGACCATGTTCTGGTCGTTCCGCTCGATGGGGATCTTCAACGAGAACGCCCCCGGAACGAACCTGCTCGACACCGGCGCGCACTTCTACGACGTGTTCGAGTGCAGCGACGGCAAGTACATCTCGCTCGGGTCGATCGAGCCGCAGTTCTATGCAGAGATGCTGGAGAAGACCGGGCTCGGCTCCGACCCCGATTTTGCGAAGCAGATGGACCAGTCGCTGTGGCCGGAGCTGAAGGAGAAGGTGCGCGCCTGCATCCGCCTGAAGACCCGCGCCGAGTGGTGCGCGATCATGGAGGCGAGCGACGTGTGCTTCGCGCCGGTGCTCACCATGGGTGAGGCGGCCGAGCACCCCCACAACGTGGAGCGCAGCACGTTCGTGAACGTGAACGGTGCGGTCCAGCCCGCACCCGCACCGCGGTTCTCGCGCACCACCGCCGAGATTGCCCGCCCGTCGGCGCACCCCGGCCAGCACACAGCAGAGGTGCTGCGTGAATGGGGCGTGCGCGATGTCGACGCGCGTCTCGCGAGCGGCGCCGCCAAGCAGGCCTAGTGGCAACGATCGTCTTCCTCCACGCCCACCCCGACGACGAGAGCATCTCCACCGGCGGCACCATCGTGCGGGCCGTCGCCGAGGGGCACAGGGTCGTGCTCGTCGTGGGCACCAACGGCGACCACGGCGAGGTGCCGGCCGATCTCGCCCCGGGCGAGACCCTCGTCGACAGGCGATGCACCGAGACCGAGAGGTCGTGCGAGGTGCTGGGTGTGCACCGTCTGGTGTGGCTCGGCTACAGCGACAGCGGCATGACGGGCTGGGAGCAGAACTCGCACTCGAACGCGTTCATGAACGCCGACCTCGACGAGGCCGCCGACCGGCTCGTGGCGGTTCTCGACGAGGAGAACGCCGATGTCCTCGTGGGTTACGACTGGCACGGTGGCTACGGCCACCCTGACCACATCATGGTGCACAGGGTGGCCCACGAGGCGGTGCGCAAGCGCCCGGGCACCGTTCTCTGGGAGGCCACGATGAACCGCGACCGCGTGCGCCAGCGCATGCAGGCGGCAATCGCCGCCGGGATGCTGAAGGAAGAGGACATGTGGGATGTCGACGGCCCGGCCGACGACGGCAACCCGTTCGGTTCGCTCGAGTCGGAGATCTCCCTGATGGTCGATGTGCGGGAGTACGCCACCACGAAGAGGGCCTCGGTCCGTTGTCACGCGAGCCAGGTGACCGACTCGTCGTTCTTCCTGAACATGCCGGACGAGCAGTTCGTGGACTCTTTCGGTTGGGAGTGGTTCATCAGGCCCGGTGACACGGTGCCGATGCGCGAGGGGTTCATCGTCTGATGGTGCGCGTGCTGATGGTTCGCCACGGCCGGGCTGCGGCAGGCTGGAACGTGGATCCCGACCCGCCGCTTGACGACCTCGGGCGCGCCCAGGCACTCGCTGCCGCTGCCGAGATCGTGCCGAGGGGCCGCATGCAGGTGGTGACGAGTCCGTTGCTGCGGTGTCGCCAGACGGCGTTCCCCACCACGGCGTCGTGGGACGTCGAGGCGCTGGTCGACCCCCGCGTGGGGGAGATCCCCTCTCCGGAGGGCTACACGCTCGAGAACAGGGTCGAGTGGCTGCGCGAGGCAATGGTGGGGACGTGGACGCAGGTGGCGGAGCGCTCGGGAGACCGGTACGCCGCGTACCGGGCATCGGTGGTCAACACCGTGGCCTCGCTGCGTGAGCCCACGGTGATCTTCAGTCACTTCATCGCCATCAACGTGGTGATAGGCGCGGCAACAGGCGACGACCGGGTGGTGCCGGCCAGCCTCGACAACTGCTCGATCACCGTGTTCGACGTGTCCGACGACGGAACGATCGCACTGGTGGAGACCGGCGGCGAGGCTGACACGCTCATCCGCTAGTCGCTAGCCTCGGTGACCGTGCTTGCGTTGATGTCGAGGGACCTCCATGAGTCCTGGGCCTGGGTGATGATCATCGGCAACGCCCTGGCCGGTCTCTGGGCGCTCGCCGCGCACCGGTTCGTGCAACTGCGCTCGCGTGCGCTGTGGTGGTTCACCGGGCTCGCCGAGTTCACCGTGTTCGTCCAGGTCGCGCTCGGCGTCTACATGGTGAACAGGCACGGTCTCGGGTTCCCGCAGTTCCACGCGTTCTACGGGTTCGTGGCGATCATCGCCGTGGCGATCCTCTATTCGTACCGCGCGCAACTGAGGACGCGCGTGTACCTGCTGTACGGCTTCGGTGGTCTGTTCCTGATGGGCCTCGGCATCCGCGCGATGCTCGTGGGCCAGGGCTGACGCCCCTCAGCCGAGCGCGCCCGCGAGTTCCTTCAGCTTCGAGCCCAGCCTGGCGGGCAGCTTGCCGCCGAACTGGGCGTAGTGCTGCTCGATCTGGGGCAGCGCGGAGCGCCAGCCCTCGGTGTCGACCGACAGGATGGCCTCCATGTCGCCGGCGTCGACCTTCAGGCCGGACGTGTCGATGTCGCCGGGGCCGGGGAGCCAGCCGATCTCGGTCTTCGTGGCACCGGCCTTCCCGTCGATGCGGTCGAAGATCCACTTGAGCACGCGGCTGTTCTCGCCGTAGCCGGGCCACAGGAAGCGGCCGTCCTCGTCGCGACGGAACCAGTTGACGAAGAAGATCCTCGGCAGGTTGTCGGCCTTCGACCTGTCGCCGATGGACAGCCAGTGGTTGAAGTAGTCAGCCATGTTGTAGCCGCAGAATGGCAGCATCGCCATGGGGTCGAAGCGCAGGTTGCCCACCGCGCCGGCCTGGGCGGCCGTTGTCTCGGAGGCCATGATCGAACCGAGGAACACGCCGTGCTCCCAGTCGAACGCCTCGGTCACGAGCGGCACAGTGGTGCGGCGACGACCGCCGAAGAGGATCGCCGAGATCGGCACCCCGGCGGGGTCCTCCCATTCGGGTGCGATGCACGGGCACTGCTCCGCGGGAGCGGTGAAGCGCGCGTTCGGGTGCGCCGCGACGCCCTCGCTCTCGGGGGTCCACGCGTTGCCCTTCCAGTCGGTGGCGCGGGCGGGGGCCTCGTCGCTCATTCCCTCCCACCACACGTCGCC
>JBJTFB010000100.1:0-3027 GCA_046093205.1 Acidimicrobiales bacterium | reverse complement strand
CTTCTCACCTCGTTCTTCGGCGTGAGCGGTCACGGCAGGGTTCTGGTGCCGATCAACTTCCGTCTGGTGGCCGAGGAGGTCGCCTACATCGTGGAGCACTGCGGTGCCGACGTGCTGCTGGTCGACCCCGAACTTGACGATGCCCTGCGGTCGGTGACAGCCCGTCACCGCTTCGTGATCGGCGAGGAGTCCGACAGGGTGCTCTACCGGTTCGGTGTCGAGCCCGCCCCGTGGGAGCCCGACGAGAACGCCACCGCCACCATCAACTACACGAGCGGCACCACGGCGCGGCCCAAGGGCGTCCAGTTGTCGCATCGCACCCTGTGGCTGAACGCCGCGGTGTTCGGCTGGCAGCTGGGGGTGAACGACTGCGACGTGTACCTGCACACACTTCCCCAGTTCCACGTGAACGGCTGGGGCATGGTTTATGCGGTCACCGCGATGGGCGGCACCCATGTGATCCTGCGCAAGGTGGACGGGCCTGAGATCCTCCGTCGCATCGACCGCCACGGTGTGACGCTCCTGTGCGGTGCCCCTGCCGTGGCCAACACCATCCTCGACGCGGCGCCGGGCACGGACACCAACCGTGACCGCGTGCGCATGGTGGTGGCTGGTGTCCCTCCGCCCACGAAGACCATCGAGCGCATCGAGACCGAGCTGGGCTGGGAGTTCATCCAGATCTACGGACTCACCGAGACGGCACCGCTGCTCACCATGAACCGCACACGTGCGGAGTGGGCCGCGCTGCCGTCGTCCGAGCGCGCCCCGCTGCTGGGTGCCGCCGGTGCGCCTGCTCTCGGTGTGGAGCTGCGTGTGGATGCCGAGGGCGAGGTGCTTGCCCGCGGCAACACGGTGATGGAGGGCTACTGGGAGCAGCCGGCCGAGACCGCGAAGGCCATCGTGGACGGCTGGTTCCACACCGGTGATGGCGGGTCCATCGGCGGCAACGGGTATCTCACCATCGCCGACCGCAAGAAGGACGTGATCATCTCCGGCGGCGAGAACGTGTCGTCGATCGAGGTGGAGGACGCGATCTTCTCGCACCCTGAGGTTGCCGAGGTGGCCGTGATCGGCATCCCCGACGACAAGTGGGGAGAGCTCGTGCTCGGACTCGTGGTGCGCACCGCGGGCTCCGCACTGACCGAGGAGGACCTGATCGCATACGTGAGGACGAAGCTCGCCGGTTACAAGTGCCCGAAGCGGATCGAGTTCCGCACCGAGCTCGCACGCACGGCCACGGGCAAGCTGCAGAAGTTCAAGCTGCGCGCCCCCTACTGGGAGGGCCGCGATCGCCAGGTCAACTGACCCTCAGGCAGGGGGCCAGTAGGCGTCCCTCAGGATCCTCTTCTTCAGCTTCCCGTGCGCCTCGCGGGGCAGTGCATCGTGGAAGTCCACCGAGCGTGGGCACTTGAAACCGGCCAGCCGCTCGCGGCACCACGCGATGAGCCCATCGGCGGTGAGTTCTGCGTCCGGTTCCAGTTCGACCGCTGCCTTCACCTGCTGGCCGAACTCGGGGTCGGGGATGCCGAACACGGCCACGTCACGCACCGCCGGGTGGTGACTGATGACGGCCTCGATCTCGGCGGGGTACACGTTGACGCCCCCGTTCAGGATGAGATCCACGCGCCTGTCGACGAGGTACACGAAGCCGTCGGCATCGAGGTACCCGAGGTCACCGACCGTGAAGCGTCCGTCGGCCAGACGGGCGGCGCGGGTCTTCTCCTCGTCGCCGTGGTACGACGGTGCGCCGTCGGCCCGCCGGAAGTACAGGGTGCCCACCTCGCCAATGGGGACATCGTTGCCGTCCTCGTCCACCACCGACACCTCGAGTGTGGGGTTGGGCCTGCCCACCGTGCCGGGCCGCGCCATCCACTCCTCGCTCGTGCACACCACCGGGCCCGTGCCCTCGGAACTTCCGTAGAACTCCACCACCACCGGCCCGAGGAGGTCGATGAGGCGTTGCTTGGCCCATGCGGGGCACGGCGCGGCCGTGTGGCAGATCCACTGCAGGCTGGAGAGGTCCCGGGATGCGAATGCGGCATCCTCGAGCTTGGCGAGGCGCACGATCAGGGTGGGCACGAGCGGTGCAGAGGTGATGCGTTCGCGCTCCACAGTGTCGAGAAAATCGACGGTGTCGAACCTGTCGCGCAGGACGAGTGAATGCCCCCGGTTCAGTGCCGCTCCCAGCACCCCCGCACCGAAGGCGTGGTACAGGGGGGTGGTGATGAGCATGCGTCCCTGCCCGGGCATCTGCACGAAGCCGCCCCAGGCCGCCATGCCGGCTCCCCACCGCCCGAGGGGGAGACCCTGGTCTGGGCGCACCACACCCTTTGAGGCGCCCGTGGTGCCGCCCGTGTACTGCAGTGGGGCACCGGCAGTGTCGTTGGCGGGTGCCGTGTCGGGATGCGCGTCCCTCCACTCTGCGTACCCATGGTCGATCACCACGATGCGCGCTGCATCGAGGCCAGCGAGCGCTGCGGCCTCGCGGCCGACGGCCTCGAGGGCCGCCTCCACCACCATGTGCACCGACCCGCTGTTCGAGAGGAGGTAGGCGAGTTCGGGGGCCGTCAGGTGCCAGTTGAGCGGCACGTAACGTGACCCGGCCATGGTGTTGGCCAGCCACAGCTCCACCCACTCCACCCTGTTGTGCGACAGCAGGGCCCAGGGGCTGTCCCTCGAGACACCTGCCGCAAGGAGTGCGTTGGCGGCTCGGCGGGCGCGGGACTCGAGCTCGGTCCACGTGACCCGGCTGCGACCGTCGTCAACGGCTGTGCCTGAGGGGTCGGCGCGTCCCGCCAGCAGCAGAATGTCGCCCTCGTCGCCCCCCGGCATGCCCCCATGATGCCCCATCTGCCCGCTGGCGGCCGTGTCGCGGGCCTCGGGTACGGTGAGCCCGTTCGCACACCGAGGGGGCGCAATGGACAGGCCGGAGCCGATCAGGAACACCGTCACAGAGATGCTGGGCATCGACTACCCGGTGGTGCAGGCCCCGATGGGCTGGATCGCGCGGTCGGCGCTCGCATCGGC
>JBJTFB010000099.1:0-2779 GCA_046093205.1 Acidimicrobiales bacterium | reverse complement strand
CCGGCCCGCAATGGCGGTGCTGTTCGTCTCCACCTGTCCGCCCGGGGCGAAGATGTCCACGCACGTGCCGTAGTTGCTGAAGCGCGACTCCAGGAGGTCGTGGCCGACCGCCCCCACCGAGATCGTGCCGGGAGTCCCGGCAGGGATCTTGCCGCAGGCACTCGTGCCACTGTTGCCGGCTGCCGCAACCACCACCACACCCTCGTTCATCAGGGTCGTGATCTCGGTCTCCAGCGGATCGAGCACGGGGTCATAGTCGAGACCGATGCTCATGTTCAGCACTGCCTTCTCCCCCGCATCATGGTCTCCCTTGATCCAGAGAAGTGCCCGGTACAGCATGTTCGCCGTGCCGTTCCCGCAGGAATCGAGTGCGCGGACCGGGATGAGCGTGACGTTCTTCGCAACTCCCGTGAGAGAGCCGGTGACGATTCCTGACACATGAGTTCCGTGGCCGTTGTTGTCGACAGTTCCCTTGTCGCCGGCGACGATCGAGGCCGGCTTGTCGTATGTGGCGGGGTCGAACTGCTGCGTGTCGGTGTCGTACGGGCAGGCGGGAATCGATGTCGAGGTCTTGTAGCTGTTCAGCGCGGTGGAGTCACCGCGGTAACTCCACCCTGCCGCCGAGACCCTCCCCCCGAATGCGGGGTGATCGGCCTGGATGCCGCTGTCGAGCACGTACACGTTCACGCCCGTGCCGTCGGCCGCATACGTGTAGGAGTCGTCCTGTGTGCCGGTGCGGGCATCGAGGATGTCGAGCCCCCACGGAACCGCATAGTTCGGGCTCGCGGGGTCGGCGAACGTTCCCGGCCCGTTTGTCTGCGTCGCATCGAGCGACACGATGATGTCATCGAGACTGCGTGTCGTCGGGACCGCCTCGGCAGAGGGCACCAGCCCCAGGGACGCACAGGCCACGGCGGCGGCAAGCAGCAGACGGCGCATCAGATGCGAACGCCCTGCATGCGGGCAGCCTCCACCGTGTTCTCCATGAGGCACGCAACCGTGAGCAGGCCGGTTCCGCCGGGCATCGGTGTGACCCCGCCGGCAACTCCCTGCACCGCGTCAAAGTCAATGTCACCGACGATGCCGGAGTCCGTGCGCGAGATGCCCACGTCGATGAGTGCCGCACCCGGCTTCACGTGCTTCACCGAGATGCTGCGTGCGATGCCCGTTGCCGACACGATGATGTCGGCGTCGCGGCACACGGCCACCATGTCGTCGGTGCGCGAGTGCGCGAGCGTCACGGTGGCATCCGCACCCTTGCGCGCGAGCAGAAGTGCCATCGGCAGGCCCACGAGCGTCGAACGACCGATCACCACGGCCCTCTTCCCCGCCGTCTCGATGCCGTAGTGGCCGAGCAAACGCATCACGCCGAGCGGTGTGCACCCCACGTGCCCGGGCACGCCGCGCACCAGCCGGCCGAGCGAGGCCTCGGTGAGACCGTCGACGTCCTTGTCGGCGGGGATGAGCGCGAGCACGCGCTCGGGGTCGAGCCCGTCGGGCAAAGGCATCTGCACGAGGATCCCGTGCACGGTCGGATCTGCCGCGAGCCGCGCCACCGCAGCCTCCACCTCGGTCTGCGTGGCCGAGGCGGGCAGTTCCACCCCCACCGAGCGGATGCCCACCTGCTCCGCCGTGCGGTGCTTGCTGGCCACGTACCTGTGACTCGGCCCGTCGTCGCCCACGAGCACGGTGGCCAGGCAGATGTCGGGGCTGCCGGCCCCGTGGATGCGAGCAGTGAGATCCTGAAGGATGCGGTCACGCACCGGAGCGCCTTCCAGACGCATGGTGACGGGCTCGGACGGACTCACGGTCCAATCGTACGGTTGGCACCCCGTCGGGGGTCCTCGGGAGCCAGTGTTCACAACGGATTCTTAATCCCGACAAAGTTTGTCGGGATTAGCCGATCCGCCCCTATGCTGACCGCCTCCACACGGACGAACAGGAGCGAACCATGGCCATCCGACTGGGCGACGAAGCCCCGAACTTCACCGCCGACACCACGCAGGGCACCATCAACTTCCACGAGTGGCTGGGCGACTCCTGGGGCGTGCTCTTCAGCCACCCGAAGGACTTCACCCCCGTCTGCACCACCGAGCTCGGCTACGTGGCCCGCATCAAGCCCGAGTTCGAGAAGCGCAACGTCAAGGTGATCGGCCTGTCGGTCGACCCCGTGGACTCGCACGTGAAGTGGGAGGCCGACATCGCCGAGACGCAGGGAACCGCCGTGAACTTCCCGATGATCGGTGACCCCGACAAGAAGGTGTCCGACCTCTACGACATGATCCACCCGAACGCGAGCGACACCATGACCGTGCGTTCCGTGTACGTGATCGGGCCCGACAAGAAGGTGAAGCTCACCATCACCTACCCCGCCTCCACCGGCCGCAACTTCGAGGAGATCCTGCGCGTCATCGACTCGCTGCAGCTCACCGCGAAGTACAAGGTGGCGACACCGGCGAACTGGACCGACGGCCAGGACGTGATCATCGGTGCCGCCGTCTCCGACGAGGAGGCCAAGCAGCTGTTCCCGCAGGGCTGGAAGACGGTGAAGCCGTACCTGAGGGTGCTCCCGCAGCCGAACAAGTGACCCCTGCCTGCCGTCGGCGCGCCGTCTGACGGTCCGCTGACGGCAGACTGGTGCCCATGACTTCCCCCGGTCTCACCACCCCTCTCACCACGGCCGCCGAGACACGCGGCGCCACGAAGATCTACGGCCACGGAGACGGTGCCGTGTACGCACTGAACGACGTCACGGTGTCCTTCAACGACGGCGAGTTCA
>JBJTFB010000098.1:0-4048 GCA_046093205.1 Acidimicrobiales bacterium | reverse complement strand
CCCGAAGCCGACGCCTACCGCGCGAAGGTCCGCTCGTTCCTCGACAAGAACCTCCCGAAGGGTTGGAAGGGAATCGGCGCGCTGAACCACAAGGAGGCAGACGCCTTCACGGAGGAGTGGCGCAAGAAGCTGTACGAGGGCGGCATGCTCGCCATCACGTGGCCGAAGGAGTACGGCGGCCAGGGGCTCGGGCACATCGAGGCACTCGTGCAGGCCGAGGAGTTCGCCAAGGTCGGTGCCCCCGCCGGCGGACCGAACGACGGCTTCGGCATCGGCATGCTCGGCAACACGTTGCTGCAGGTCGGCACCGATGAGCAGCGCCGCCACTACCTGCCCCGCGTGCTGAACGGTGAGGACCGTTGGTGCCAGGGGTACTCCGAGCCGTCATCAGGTTCCGACCTCGGCAACCTCGGCTGTCGTGCGGTGCTCGACGGTGACGAATGGGTGATCAACGGCCAGAAGATCTGGACGTCGTCGGGTCATCTCGCCAACCACATCTTCGTGCTTGCGCGCACCAACCCCGATGACGTGAAGCACCGCGGCATCACCTTCCTGCTCGTCGACATGCGCCAGCCCGGCGTCGAGGTGCGGCCGATCAAGATGATGTCGGGCGACAGCGAGTTCAACGAGGTGTTCTTCACCGATGCACGCTGCCCGAAGGGGAACGTGGTCGGTGAGGTCAACGGCGGCTGGATGGTCGCCATGACACTTCTCGGCAACGAGCGCGGCGCCGGCGCAGCGGTGAACTCGATCTCCTTCCGCGGTGAACTCGACAAGCTCACGTCACTCGCGAAGCAGAAGGGCCTGACATCCGACCCCCACATCCGCCAGCGGCTCACGCAGGCGCACACGAAGGTGGAGATCATGCGCTTCCTCGGGTACCGAGTGCTCACGGCATTCATGAGCGGCGGGAAGCCCGGCGCCGATGCCTCGATCGGCAAGCTGTGGTGGTCGGAGTACCACAAGGAGGTCACCGAGCTCGCGGTGGACGTCCTCGGTGCAGATGCGCTCGTGCCGGTCGGCCAGACACCGCAGACCGCGTTCACCACGGACTCCGTCGGCTCCCCGAACGACTCGGCGAACTGGGTGGGGGTGTTCCTGAACGCACGCGCCGGCACGATTTATGCGGGCACCAGCCAGGTGCAGCGCAACATCGTAGGTGAGCAGGTGCTCGGTCTCCCGAAGGAGCCGCGTTCCGACGCTGGCCCCTGGAAGAACATCCCCGGTCACGGCTGACCGGTTGTTCCCTCAGCCGAGAACCTTCGCGATCTCCGCGTACAGCGGGATGCCGACGATCAGGTTGAACGGGAAGGTGAGGCCGAGCGCCGCACCGAGCGAATAGCCGAGGTCTGCCTCCGGCAGACCCACGCGCACCGCAGCCGGTGCCGCGATGTAGCTGGCGCTCGCTGCCATGGTGCCGAGAACGGTCGCACCACCCACGGACAGACCGGCGAAGGTCCCCGCCGCCACGCCCAGCACCCCGAAGACGACGGGCATGGCCAGCGCGGCAGTCAACAACCGGAATCCGGAGCGGCGGATGTCGGCGATGCGCTGGCCGGCGAGGGTGCCGAGATCGAGGAGGAAGAAGCACAGGAAGCCGGTGAAGAGGTCGACGAAGAAGGGCTCCACCTTGGCGACGGACTCGAGCGGTGACACCGTGCCGATCACGAGACCGCCGAGCAGCAGCACGACGCTCTTTCCGGTGACCACCTCGTGCAGTGCTTTCCCGATGGAGCGACCACCGAGGGCACGGCCCGCGAGCACCAGGGCAACGATGATCCCCGGGATCTCCAGCAGCGCGACGAGTGCCGGCAAGAAGCCCTCACCGAGGGTCCCGGCCGAACGGGCGAACGACTCTGCGGCCGTGAACGTCACGGCCGACACCGACCCGTAGTGCGCCGCAATCGATGCTGCGTTCGCCACATCGAGGCGCAACCATCTGCGGCCCACCACGTACGCGAGGACCGGGGTGAGCAGGCCGAGCACGACCGTTGCGCCCACCGGCGCGACGAGGTCGGCAATCTCTGCCTCGCGGAGGCGGAGCCCGCCCTTCAGCCCGATCGCAAAGAGGAGATACGAACTGAGGAAGCTCGTGACCTGTTCGGGGAAGCGCAGGTCACTGCGCAGCAGGGTGGCGACGAACCCGAGGACGAACGCCAGGACGGCGGGAGAGCCGATGTTGAGGGTGACGAGGTCCCACGTGGACATTTACACACTATACATGGCATAAATGACATGAAACGAATAACATGAAACAGGGAACATGGCACTACTCGGAGCCGTAGAATCAGCCCATGGCAGCAGGCCGCAAGGCGGGCAACGGGCCGGAAAAGGAGCCCGGTTGGACGTTCCTCACGAACCACGGGCACGTGCTCGTGTGCATCGCCCAGAACCCCGACGTGCGCATCGCCGAGATCGCCGGTCTGGTGGGCATCGGCGAGCGCGCCGCCCACCGGATCGTGAGTGACCTCGTGTCGGGGGGCTACGTGGTGCGCCGCAAGGACGGCCGTCGCAACACCTACACGGTTGATTTCGACATGCCGCTGCGCCATCCGCTCGAGGCCGACCACACGATCGGTGAGATCTTCCGGGTGATCACCGGCATGCGCCGCACACGTCGCTGACGTCGCGTCTCAGCCCGTCGTCGTGGTGGTTGCCCCGTCGGCCCCGTCGCAGGCGACGAGTGACTCGTTCACGTCGGGGAGTTTCCCGTCGAGACAGCCGCTGCGGTAGCCAGCGTCACCCTCACCGAGTTCGAGCACCTTGTTGAACACGTCGTTGTCCTTGCACACGTTGATCGCATATTCCGAGATGTATCGCACCCCGATGCCGACGGCCCCCGCATTGAACGACGGCTTGAGCTCGTCGTACATGGCCTGGAAGATGGTGACGAGGTCGGTGTCGGCGCCCCATTTCGCGTAGACGGAGTCCATGGTGTTGTCGAGGAGGGTCGTGGCGATGATCTGGCCGGTCTGTTCCTCGCACTTGTTCGTGTAGGCGGGAATGAACTCCGACGGGTTCGTGGTGTTCGATCCGTCCGTGTCGTCCGTGCCGGAGCCCCCGCACGCGACGAGACCGACGGCGAGGATGAGGGCCGAGATGACGGCTGTCGTTCGTCTCATGAGGGGGATTGTACGGCCCGTCCCTGCGGGCCTGCCATCAGGCCCAGCCACCGGCGTACGCGACGAACTGCCCCGTGGTGAAGGTGAACGAACCGTCGATGAAGTTCGCACAGAACGAGGCGAACTCCTCGATGCTGCCGAGGCGGCGCATCGGCACGGCGGACTCCACCCTCTTCCGGCTCTCCTCGTCCTTCACACCGTTGGCGGCGAGGAAACCGGGGAAGTCCATGAAGTTCGTGCCGACGGCGTTCACCTGCACCCCGCTGGCCGCGACCTCGGCGGCCACGTTGCGCACGAGCTGGTTCGCGGCGGCACGGGCCGTGGAGTACAGCGGGGCACCGGGGGTCACCCTGGCGCCGGCCGCGCTCGTCTGCATCAGCACCTGGCCCGAGCCCTGGACCACCATCACCGGCACCACCGCACGCATGAAGTGGTACGGAACCTCGAGACACCCCAGAACGGCCTTTCGCAGGTCGTCCAACGAGGAGCCGAGGAAACGGCCCGTCACGATCACGCCGGTTGCCGTGGTGGCGGCATCGAGGCGTCCGAACTCCGACACCGCCGCTTCCACCAGCCGGCGCGAACCGGATTCATCGCGCAGGTGGTCGGTGCCGGTCACGTCGACCGCAGAGGCACCGAGTGCGGTGACCTCCTCCACCAGGCCGGGCGATGCGTCACCGAGAACGAGGTCATGACCGCGGCGGGCCATCTCGAGCGCCAGTGCCGGGCCCGAGTAACTGTTCGCCTCACCGATGATCGCGACGCGTCGTGTGTGTGCCATGGGTTGGTCCTTTCAGAACGAGAGCACGTGCCCCACTGCGGGGTCGATGTTCCCTGAGACATGGTCGTGCCAGCACGCCAGCACGTCGTCGGTGCCGTGGCCCTCCTGCACGCGCAGCCACCTGCGCGCATCGGCGGTGAACACG
>JBJTFB010000097.1:0-12150 GCA_046093205.1 Acidimicrobiales bacterium | reverse complement strand
CCCTTGTCGAACTGCATGCCCTCGGTGAAATCGAGCTCGAACCCGAAGGTGTTGCTCTCCTCGACCCTGACCACACCGTCCTTGCCGACCTTGTCGATTGCGTCCGCGATGACCGTCCCGATCGCCGCGTCGGCCGCCGAGATGGTGGCGACACTGGAGATGTCGCTCTTGTCGTCGACGTCCTTGGCCTGGGCCTTGATGGCCTCGACCGCGGCCGCGACGGCCTTCTCGATGCCGCGCTTCAGGCCCATCGGGTTCGCACCGGCAGCGACGTTGCGCATGCCCTGCTGCACCATGGCCTGGGCGAGGACGGTTGCCGTGGTGGTGCCGTCACCTGCGACGTCGTTCGTCTTGGTGGCTACTTCCTTCACAAGCTGTGCACCCATGTTCTCGAACGGGTCGTCGATCTCCACTTCCTTCGCGATCGACACGCCGTCGTTCGTGATGGTGGGGGCGCCGAACTTCTTGTCGAGCACGACATTGCGGCCCTTGGGCCCGAGGGTCACCTTCACCGCGTCGGCCAGCTTGTTCACGCCGGCCTCGAGGGCGCGGCGTGCCTCGTCATGGAACTTCAGTTGCTTCGCCATGGGTGCTTACTTCTCCACGACCGCGAGAACGTCGCGGCTGGTGAGGATGAGCAGGTCCTTGCCGCCGTGGCTGATCTCGGTGCCGCCGTACTTGCTGTAGAGAACGGTGTCGCCGACCTTGATGTCGAGCGGGAAGTGCTCACCCTCGTCGTCGCTCCAGCGGCCGGGGCCGACTGCGAGCACGACACCCTGCTGGGGCTTCTCCTTGGCAGTGTCCGGGATGACGAGACCCGACGCGGTGGTCTGCTCGGCCTCGCTCGGCTCCACGACGATGCGGTCGTCCAGTGGCCTCAAGTTCATGATGTTCCTCCGTGTGTGATGGGGGTGTCTCGGTCTCCCGCACCGGGGGTGACCCGGCGCGGTTGGCACTCGGCGAGTGCGAGCGCCAAGGATACGTACGGACGGCCTCCGTTGGCAACCGGAACCCCCGAGTGCTAACGGCGGATGAGGCGCAGCGTCTCGGGCACCGGGAGGCCGACGACGTTCGACAGCGAGCCCGCCACCCCCGCCACCAGGGCGATGCCCAGGCCCTGCACCGCGTACCCCCCGGCCTTGCCGCGGGGCTCGCCCGTGCCCAGGTACCAGTCCACCCTGACCTCCTCGAGCCGGTGGAAGGTGACGAGCGAGGTCACGGTGACGGCCCGCCTCTCGTCCCCCACCACGGCGGCCACGGCCGTGTGCACCGAGTGGGTGCGCCCCGACAGCAACCGCAGCATGCGCCGGGCATCGTCATCCCCCAGGGGCTGACCGAGAACCATTCCATCGAGGTCGACCACCGTGTCGGCGGCCAGCACGTCGTGGCCCGGGTACCGGACAGCGACAGCGGCGAGTTTCTCGGCGGCAACCCTCTGCGCGTACGCAACGGGAAGCTCGCCGGCCGCAACCGACTCGTCGGTGCCGGCAGGGTCGACGAGCGGGACAAGACCCGCACGCTCGAGCAGTTCACGCCGCCTGGGCGAACCCGAGGCGAGAACCAGTCGGGTGCTCACCCGCCGCTCAGCGCGGCCACTGCCGCATCGTCGGGCACCTTCATGTCGTCACGGTCAGCGAGGTATCCGTCCGGCAGCACCACCTTGATCGGTCCGTTCGTGTGGCCCCGTGCCAGACGTTCCCCTCCCGGGACGAGCGGCAGGTCGCGATCCATCCGCGCGACGAGCGCGAGGAGTTCGTCGTGAGAGGAGACGGACGAGAAGGCGCGGCGCGCGTCGCCCCCCACCGGGTAGCCGGTGAGGTACCAGCCCGCGTGCTTGCGGAGATTCCTGATCCCGTGGTCGGCACCCATGATCGACATGAGTCCCTCCGCGTGCGCGCACATCACATCGAGCACCCCGCCGAGCGTGGGTGCGGGCTGCGGTCGTCGTCCCGCGAACACGTCGACGAGGTCGCGGAACAACCACGGCCGGCCGAGGCAACCGCGCCCCACGACGACACCGTCGCATCCCGTCCGCTCCATCATCGCCAACGCGTCGTCGGCCTCCCAGATGTCGCCGTTCCCGAGCACCGGGATGGTGCGCACCTCGCGCTTCAGTTCGGCGATGGCATCCCACCGCGCGGTTCCGGAGTAATGCTGCTCCGCGGTGCGGGCATGCAGCGCGATCATGGCGAGACCCTCCTCCTCGGCGGCACGTCCGGTGTCGAGGAACGTCACGAGGTCGTCATCGATGCCGATGCGGAACTTGCATGTCACCGGCACACCGAACGGCGCGGCCTCGCGCACTGCGGCGGACATGATCGCGCGGGTGAGCCGGCGCTTCACCGGGACCGCGGCACCGCCCCCTTTCCGGGTGACCTTCACTGCGGGACACCCGAAGTTCATGTCGATGTGGTCGACGGCGTCCACCTCGCACAGTGCCCTCACGGCACGCCCGACGAACTCGGGGTCGCTGCCGTAGATCTGCAGGCTGCGGAAGTCCTCGTCGGGACCGAACGCCACCATCTTGCGCGTGCGGGTGTTGCCGTGCACGAGCGCTGCCGCCATCACCATCTCGCTCACATAGACGAGCCCCGGCCCGAAACCGCGGCAGAGACCGCGGAACGGGATGTTCGTGACCCCGGCCATCGGTGCGAGCACCACCGGGACGGGGAACTCACGGTCGCCCAGACGCAGCGGCAACCGACTCATGCGCGGACCCCGGTTGCGGCCCGCGGCACGTCGTTCAGTCTGAGGTTCGGCCATGCACCGCAGTCGAGACCCATCGGACCGTCGGCCGCGAGTCTGTGCCATGCCGCAGAGGCGATCATGGCGGCATTGTCAGTGCACATCTCGCGGCTCGGCAACGCGACAGTGACCCCGGCCTCGCCGCCACGACGGGTCATCTCGGAGCGCAGCAGGCTGTTGGCAGCCACACCGCCACCGAGGACGACGGCCCGCACACCGGTCTCCGACGCGGCGCGCAGTGTCTTCGCGCACAGCACGTCGACCACCGCCGCCTGGAACGAGGCCGCCACGTCGGCGTTCGACATGCCGGGGTTGCGGCGCACGTGGTTCACCACCGCGGTCTTCAGACCGCTAAAGGAGAAGTCGAGTCCGTCGTGCATCATCGCCCGGGGGAACGCAACCGCGTCCGGGTCACCATCTGCCGCCAGGCGGTCGATGGCCGGACCGCCCGGGTATCCGAGGCCAAGCCACCGCGCGACCTTGTCGTACGCCTCACCTGCCGCGTCATCCACGGTGCGCCCCAGGATCACGTAGTCACCGGGGCCGCGCATGTGCACGAGCATGGTGTGGCCCCCGCTCACGAGCAGGACCACAGCGGGCAGCTGCAGGCCCGGGTGGTCGAGCAGGCCGGCGTACAAGTGGGCCTCGAGGTGGTTCACGCCGATGAACGGACGGTCCCATGCGAGTGCGAGACCCTTCGCCGCCGACACCCCGACGAGCAGGGCACCTATGAGACCCGGACCGGCCGTTGCGGCAACCGCGTCGATGCGCGCGGCTTCGACGCCCGATTCGGAGATGGCCCGGCGCACCACCGGCACGATCGCCTCGAGGTGTGCACGGCTCGCGACCTCGGGAACGACACCGCCGAAGCGCGCATGCACGTCGATCTGGCTGCTGACCACCGACGCAAGCACGTCGTTGCCACCCATCACCACCGCCGCCGCCGTCTCGTCACAGCTCGTCTCGATCGCGAGAACGACGGTGGAGGCATCGATCGCCCTCGCGCTCACCGGGGACGCCCCTCGATGCGCGACAGCCGGTCGGCGTACTCCTGTGTCTGGACGCCGTGCGCCCACATGATGATCGCGTCGTCCTTGTTCTCGTAGTAGCGCTTCCGCACGCCGGCCGGCACAAAACCGACTCGACGGTAGAGGTTCTGTGCGGCCGTGTTCGTGTGGCGCACCTCCAGCGTCATCGCCTCGCATCCGCGGTCCCTCGCGATGTGCGCGAGGTCGAGCATGATCTCGGTGGCCACGCCGCGCAGGTGCCACTCCGGGTCGACGGCAACGTTCGACACGTGGGCATCGGGACCGCTGAACATCAGGCCTCCGTACCCCACGAGGACATCGTCCACGTAGGCCACCACGTAGAACCTGCTGCCCGAGCGCATCAGGTCGATCTCCGACACGAACGTGCGGTGGGTCCACGGCCGCGGGTGCACGCGCTCCTCGATGTCGAGCACGCGCCGCAGGTGGCGGCGCCGCATCGGCTCAGTGGTGAGGGTGTTCGTGCCGCGTTCGCGCATGAAACTCACTGCGCACCGCCTCTTGTCTGCCAGTTGATCTCGGCATCCGGTGCCCGCAGGTACTCGGGCTCCACTGCGTCGGCGGCAACCACCCTGTCGCGTGCGGCACGGAGAACCGCGAGCGACAGGAGATCCTCCGCGCGCGGCATCGCGAGCGAGGGCTGGGCGAACACCACTGTCGGAACGGCCGAGAACAACTCATGGTGCCGTGCGAAACCGGTGCCCGCGCACAGAACCTCCTCGCCCCTGTCGGCAATCGCGATCGCACAGTCCTCGGGACTCATGACGGCAGGCTCCCGCAGCCGCACCGGCTCGCCCTGGCCCGCACCCGCGCGGTACAGCGCCCAGTACACCTCACCCCGGCGCGCATCGAGCGCGACGGCGGTGTTGGTGTCGGTGCGGCCGATCCCGTGTGCCAGCACATCAAGGCTGCACACCGGCACCACCGGCAGGTCGAGCGCCCATGCCATCGACTGCGCGGTCGACATGCCAACCCTCATCCCGGTGAAGAGCCCCGGCCCCACGTCGACAGCGATGTGGTCGAGGTCGCCCACGGTGAGACCCGCCTGTGCGAGCACGAAGGAGACCATGGGGACGAGCGACTCCGCGTGCCTGCGGTCGCTCGCGAGCATCGCCGATGCCCGTGCGCCGCCTGCGTCACCGACGGCAACACCCACTCGCTCCACTGAGGTCTCGATCGCGAGGATCACCGTGGCGCCCCCTCGACTGCCGAACGCAGACGGTCCCACCGCGTGTCCCACCCGTGGCCCTCCACTGCAACGGTCACGTGACGCATGTCGTCGTCGTCCTCGTCGGGCTCGATCTCGATGTTGAGGTGACTGCCGAGCATCCCCCCGGCCGCCTCTCCCCATTCGACGACCACGACGGCACCCATGTCGGCACGTTCCGCGAGACCGAGATCTGCGATCTCGCCTGTGCTGGCGAGGCGGTAGAGATCGGCGTGGTGCACGGGGATGCGACCCGAGACGTACTCGTGCACGAGCGTGAACGTGGGCGAGGTCACGTGCTCCTCCGGCGACACACCGAGACCGGCCGCGAATCCCCTCACGAACGCCGTCTTGCCCGCGCCCATCGGGCCCGACAGGACAATCACGTCTCCGCCCCGGCACAGCCGCGCAACGGCGGCGGCAATCGACTCGGTGGCGGCGGGAGAATCCGTGGTCGCGCGGATCACAGCCACCTCCGGTGGATGCGCGCCGAGACGCCGCACACGATCTCGTAGCCGATGGTCCCGGTGGCGGCGGCCCACTCGTCGGCGCCGATGCTGTCGCCGTCCTGGGCACCGATCAGCACCACCTCGTCCCCCACGGACACCGAGCTGTCGTTCCCGCAATCCACCATTATCTGGTCCATCGTGACGGTCCCCGCGAGCGGACGCCGCCGGCCACCGATCAGCACGTGCCCGGGAACGTCGCCCCACCGTCGCGGTACGCCGTCGGCGTACCCGAGCGGCACGGTGGCCACCAGCGTCTCGCGCCCGACCGGGCGCCTGAGTCCGTACGACACGGCCTCACCGGCCTGCACCCAGCGCACCGCGGACACCCGCGCCTTCAGCGACATCGCCGGGCGCAGACCGGTGCAGAGGTCACGCACCCCTTCGCCCGGCAGCAAGCCGTACATGGCGATCCCGAGTCGCACCATGCCGAAGCGCGCATCAGGGTTGGCGAGTGCCGCGGCGGAGTTCGAGGCGTGCACGGTCCGTGGTGTGATGCCGCGTGACGAGAGTTCCTCGACGACGCCACGGAACAGGGACAACTGTCGCTCGTTCGCGGGGTGCGCCGGCTGGTCGGCCACGGCGAAATGGGTGTACAGACCCTCCACCTCGAGGAGAGGATGGCCGTCGACATACCGCGCGAGCGACAACACCTCGGTCGGCTGCGCGCCGACACGGTGCATGCCGGTGTCGACCTTGATGTGCACGGGCACCTGTCGATCCGTGGCCTGCGCCGCCGATGCGACGGCCGCTGCCCCCATGGTGGTGGTGACGGTGGGGGTGAGTCCGTACCCGACGAGAAGCGGGGCCGTGTCGGAGGGTTGCTCGCTCAGCACCAGCACGGGCGCAGTGATCCCGGCGCGCCTCAGCACCACCCCCTCGTCCACGATCGCCACGCAGAGCCCGGTCGCACCGGCCTCGAGTGCAGCCTGTGCCACCTGCACGGAGCCGTGGCCGTAGCCGTTCGCCTTCACCACCGCCCACACCTGCGCGGGTGCGACCCGGTCCACCACGGATGCGACGTTGTGGCGCACTGCGGCGAGGTTGATCTCGGCCCAGGCCCACCGTTGGGAGAAGTCGATGCTCATGCCACCTCTCCCGCCATGATGCCGTTCAGCACGTCGGCCACCGTGGACACCACGTCACGTGCGATCGCACCCTCTACCGGCAGGGACGAACCTGCCATCCCGTGGACGAATGCCGCGGCAGCGGCGGCCTCGGGCGCCGCGACACCACGGGCGAGGAACGCACCGATGATGCCGGCGAGAACGTCACCACTGCCCGCCGTCGCGAGCCGCTCGTCACCCGAGGTCACGAGGTAGGCGGGGCCGTCGGGCTGGGCAATCACCGAGGTGGGACCCTTGCGCAGCACCGTGCAACCGCAACGTTGCGCGAGCTCACGCGTGGCCGCCACCCTGTCGGCGGATTCAGTGTCGCCCCCGAGCGCAGCGAACTCACCGTCGTGGGGGGTGAGAACGGTCGGCGCGGTGCGTGCCAGCAATGTGCCGTGGCCGCCCCGCGGGTCGACCGAGGCGGCGATTCCGTCCCCGTCCACCACGGTGGGCAGTGCGGTCCGCTCGAGGACCTCGCGCACCTCGAGCGCGACGTCGTCACCACGGCCGAGACCCGGCCCGATCACGAGACTCGCGAAGCGCGACTGGTCGGCTGCCACGAACGGCGCCCAGTCACCCCCGGGAAGGGGCCGGTGCACCGTCTCCGTCGGGAACTGTGCATTGTCGGCGTGCCTCGACGACAGGTGCACGATGCCGGCACCGGCGCGCATGGCGGCAGCACACACCAGGGCCGCGGCCCCGGGCATTCCCTCGCTGCCCGCGACCACCCGCACCGGGTGCGACCACTTGTGGGACTGCCGGTCGCGCGGCGGCAACCACCGCCGCACGTCCGCCGCCTCCACCAGGAACACATCGACATCCGCACCGACGTCGATCCCCACGTCGACGATGTCGATCTCCCCGCACACCGACGGCCCGTCACCGAGCAGCATCCCCGTCTTCGGCGCGGCGAACGTCACCGTCCGGTCGGCGACGAGCACTCCACCGTTCACCCGGCCGGTGTGTGCATCGAGACCGCTCGGCACGTCGACCGCCAGCACCGGCACGTCGAACACCACAGGTGGTGACCACGTGCCGCGGAAGCCGGTCCCGTAGGCGGCATCGATGACGAGGTCGGCGCTGCGGCCGTCCACGAACTCCGAGTGCGCCGACTCCGCATCGAGGATGCGCACGGAGGCACCCCACGACGCGAGCGTCCGCGCGGCGACCCGTCCGTCGGCCCCGTTGTTGCCCTTCCCCGCGATCACGACGACCCGCCGCCCGTAGGCGCCCCCGGCCATCGTGCGCGCCACCTCGGCCACAGCATGACCGGCCCGTGCGATGAACACGCCGGCGTCGACCGTTCCCGCGAGCGCCGCATCGTCGGCGGCACGCATCTGTGCGGGCGACACGACGGGAATCACCCCTCCAGCGTAGGCAGCGGTCGCGGCGGAACGGTCCGGGGTTCGCCTAGAGGGCGAGCACGACCGCGACGGCGACCCCGTCGGTGTGGGTGATCGACACCCGCCAGTCGCTGATGCCGAGGGAATCGGCGAGGGATCTCGCGCGGCCCTCCACGACGAGGTGCGGGGCACCCGACTCGAGGCGATCCACCGACACGTCATGGAAGTCGAATGCGCCGAGCCCGACCCCCATCGCCTTCATCGCGGCCTCCCGCACGGCGAAGCGTGCCGCGAGCGACGGCACGGGGTCGGCCGAACCCTCGAGTGACGTGAGTTCGGCACCCGTGAACACCCGGTCGCGCATCCGCGGGGTGCGCTCGAGAGAGCGCCTGAACCGGGCGATGTCGACGGCGTCGACACCCACACCGACCATGGTCACCTGCCCGCCCCGCGCCACAGCTCCGCCGACTCCGACACGGGAAGAATCAGGAGATCGGCGACGGGAACCTCGGCGAGCCGGTCGTCACGGAACGAGCCCTCGGTCTCTGTCACCCAGTCGACGAGACGTTCGTACCGTCTGTCGTAGCTCTGCAGCACCTGCCGTGCGGTGGCCGCAGGAAGAACGTCGCGGAAGGACACGTGCAGCAGGGTGATCCCGACCGTCTCGCCGCCCTTGACCTCCGGCACGATCACCACGGTGCGGCCGTCCTTGCGGCCACGTGCGACGAGCACGGTCTGCTCGTCGGCCACCCTGCGCTTCGTGCCGACGAGCGCATTGTTCGTGTCGACACGAGACGGGAGGTCGACCGCGATCCCGCCGCGCTCGACGATGTCGATCGTGGCCCCGCCGGTGCGCGGGTCACCCTGCACCCCGTAGCGGGTGAAGCCGGTGATGCTCTCCACGGCGGCATCGAGACCGGCGAGCACCTTGAGTGATGCGTACGAGAGATGGTCGCGCGCAGCCCCCGCATCGAGGACCGCACGCACGAGGGGACGGTCGAGCAGGCCCTCCTCCGTGCGGGAGATGCCGACCGTCACCGTCTTGGCCTGGTGCTTGATTGCATCCACCGGCCTGGTGAGCTCGTCGATCGCCCGGGTGAGAGCACCGAGAAGGTCGTCCAGGAGCACGGCGGGCGAGGTGACACGACCGGTTTCCGACTGGTGTGCAGCGAGCGGGTCGGGCGACGAGACGACACCGAGCATTCCCACCACGCGCACAGCGGTGGACGCCTCCAGGTTTCCGTCGTAGCGACCGGTACGCAGCAGGCCGAGGAACTCGCGGCTCGCCTCCCCGACCGACCTGCGCACCGCGTTGAGGGCATCGTCACCGCTCCCTCCGCGTTCCACCACGTGCTCGACGGCCTCACGGACGCGGCGCAATGGCCGTGCCAGGGCATCAATCGCGAGAGCAGCCTCGTAACCGAAGAGGTGCCCGGCCATCGCCGACAGCACGAACCCGAGCGAGGGATCGACCGACGGCACGTGCACCACGGCCGCCGCCGCCCCGAACCGGTCGGTGCCCTCGGATGCGAACACCACCGGCAGCGCCTTGTGGGCACGGTAGATCGCGACTTCCTTGGCGACGTCGGCGCTCGTTCCCTCCCCGAGGCCGGCGGCACACACGAGGATCAACGGCTCGCACGAGAGATCGATGTGCTTCTTGTCCTCGGTGATGTCGCAGCTGATCGACTTGTAGCAGAGCTCGGAGAGCTTGATCCGCACCTCGTTCGCCGCGACGGTGTTCGGCCCGCTCCCCACCACTGCCCAGTAACGACGCGACGGGGCATGCTGCTGCGCCACCGCTGCGATCTCGCCCCGCCTCGCGAGCACCTTCTCCATCGCATCGGGCAGTTCCACGAGCGAACGGAGGATCCTGTCCACGCGTGACACCGGCGGCTCGGGGAACTGCAGAGCGATGGCGCAGGCCAGCACCGCCCCGGCCGCCACCTGCGCGTAGAACGCCTTCGTGCTCGCGACACTCATCTCCACGTCCCGGCCGTCGGACGTGTGGTACGTGCCGTGCGCCTTCTCCGTGAGGTCGCTGCCGCGCCTGTTCACGATGGCGAGCACCGACGCCCCCCGGCCCGCGACGAGGTCGACCGTGCGGTTCGTGTCGGTGGTGGTGCCGCTCTGGCTCACCGCCACCACCAGCATGTCGGACATGTCGGGGCTCATCCCGAAACCGGACAGCTCGGTTGCCGTGATGGCATCGACGTCGAGGCCGTGCGGGAGGAGCTCGTCGAGCAGCGGGAGCATCGAGGTCCCCGCGACCGCGGCGGTTCCCTGGCCGATGATGCGGATGCGCCTGATCGCCCCGGAGGCGAGACGCCGGCGCACCTCCGCGGGGAACGTGCGGTCATCCAGCCGCGGCGCCATGACGCCGTCGGTCTCCGCCACACGGCCCCTCAGTGTCTTGCGGAAGCTGCGCGGCGACTCGGTGATCTCCTTCAGGAGGAAGTGGGGCGAATCACCACGGTCGATGTCGCGCGTGGTGACCTCTGCCGTCGACACCCTGGATTCGTCCAGTGGGAGGACACCCCCCGCGTACGAGACGAGCGAGATCCCCGCAAGCGAACCGGCTGCGTCCGCATCGAGCACCGCGATCTGTCCACGGGAGTTCGGGTCGCCCTCCACTGCCGGGGTCTCGCCCTCGAGCCTCACGTACCGTGCGGTCTCCTCCACCACCCCGTACGGCTCGCTCGCGACCACGAAACGGTTCTCCGCAAGTCCGATGTGCACGCCCTGGCCGCTGCCGTGCAGAGCGAGACACACCCGACCGGGATCGTCGGCGGTGGCGTACGCAACCGCAACCGACCCCTCGAATTCGGTGACGGTGCGCCGGAAGGCCTCGACCGTGTCGACGCCGGATGCGCGGTGCCTGGCGACGAGCACCGGGATCACCTTGGCGTCGGTGGTGATGGGGTCGGCGAAACGCAGACCGTGGCGGACCTTGAGGTCGGCATGATTGTCGACGTCACCGTTCAGCACGGCGACACCGGTGCCGGAGTTGACGGTTCCGGACTCCTCGTCGTTCACGGGGTGGGCGTTCGGCTCGCTGATGATGCCCACGCTCGCCCAGCGGGTGTGGCCGACCACGGTCACCCGCGCCCCCGGGAGTGCGACGGCGGACCGCAGAACCCCGTCGGCCGCGATGGACGCACGGATGCGTCGGGTGTTGTCGCCGAGCTCGCCGATCTCGGCGGCGGCCTTGTAGACGAAAACGAGGTTGCCCGACGAAGTGCGCACGGAGTTGTTGGTGAACAGCGGGTCGGAACCGCGCTCACGTATCTCGGGTGCGTGCGCGGAGAGCACCGACGAGAGGTCGGTCCCCCACACCATCACGGAGAAACCGGCGGAGTCACGACCCCTCACCTCCATGCGGTCGATCGCCGAGAGGGCCTGCTGCACCGAGAGGTACGCATGCAGTGCGCCGGCGGGGGCACCGCGTCCGGCCAATGCCGCCACCTCGGCAGCGGTGCGCAGCCGGTCGCGACGGACCGCCCACGATGCGTCGCGCACCGCCGAGACCAGGGCGGCCGCGCGGTCGAGTGCGGCAGAGTCGCCGAGCACGCTGTCGGCAGCAGCCTCCACTGAGTCCACCGCGGAGTCCACCGAATCGAGCCGGTGAGTGATGTCACCGGCGAGGCCGAGATTGCCGGCGAGAAGCTCGACCCCCGGCTCGCCCCCCAGCAGTGCGTCGACCTGCGTCAGGAGCCCGGCGACGGTGGCGAGGTCATCGCCGGCACCGACGGCACGGTCGAGCAGCCCGAGCACCTCGTCGGCGCCGGGGACCTGCCTCGGGGACCGCCCCGACACGACTGCGATGATGCCGCACATCCGTGTCGAACCTACTTCCTCATGCCCGGGGCCTCAGTGCGATCCCTCGACATGGCCGCCGAAGCGTGACACCAGTGCCCCCGCGAGATCCCCCGCCACGCGGACCGCCGTGTTCTCGGACTCGGCCTCCACCATCACGCGCACGAGTGCCTCGGTGCCCGATGCGCGCACGAGCACGCGTCCCTTCTCCCCCAGTTCGCGTTCGTGCGTGGCGATGACGTCATCGATCGCGGAGGCCGGGTTCGTGACCGGCTCGGCAGTGCGCACGTTCACGAGAACCTGCGGGTACTGCTTCATCACGGCGGCGGCTGTTGCCATCGACCTCCCGGGCCGGCGCAGCGGCTCGCACCGGAG
>JBJTFB010000096.1:0-14857 GCA_046093205.1 Acidimicrobiales bacterium | reverse complement strand
AGCATCGACCTCGTCTGCACGTTCGACTGCATCCACGACATGACCCGACCGACCGACATGATGCGTGCGATACGATCGGCGATGAGGGACGACGGCACCTGGTTGCTCGTCGACATCAAGGCACTCGACACTCTCGAGATGAACGTGTCACGCAACCCGATGGCCTCGCTTCTCTACGGCATCTCCGTGCTGAGCTGCATGTCGTCAGCGATGTCAGAACCAGACGGGGAGGGTCTCGGCACGCTCGGTCTCCCCGAGAGCAGGGCGAGGGAGATGGCGACAGAGGCCGGCTTCACGCGCTTCCGCCGGCTCGACGTGGAGCACAGCGTCAACGCCTTCTACGAGATTCGTCCCTGACCCGGGCGGCGCCCGCCGCCGGTCACGGAGCGGGACGCGGTGCGGTCACGTGGCAACCATCTGCAGCCTTCACCACGGCGAACGGGTTCACCGCCTCGCCGCCACGGGGGTGAACCTCGAAGTGCAGGTGGGGGGTGTTCGTTGCGCCGGTCTTGCCGTTGGTGCCGAGCACCTGGCCTGCCTTCACCACGCTGCCCACGGTGATTCCGTCGGCCAGACGCTGCAGATGGCCGTAGAAGAAGTAGGTGCCGTCCGCCATCGTCAGACGCACCCCGTTGCCGGCCTTCTTGTCGGTGGCCTGGGTGTACACCTTCGTGATGGTGCCGTCGACTGCGGCGTAGATCAGGTTGCCCTCGGCAGCGATGATGTCGACACCGAGGTGCAGGCGACCCTCGCCGCGCGGGGCGTGCCAGGTGTCGGTGAAGTTGCACGGGCCCTGCACCGGGAAGACCGCGATCTGCACCGCGGGCGGGTTCACGAGACCCAGCTTCACGGCTGTTGCCACATCGGCCTGACCGGTGGGGTTCAGACCGTTGTTGGTCTGGTACGCGCGCAGCGAGATTGTCGTGGCGGCACCGAACACGCCGTCCACCCCGCCCTTCAGCGTCACGCCTGCCGCCACGAGTGCATTCTGGACTGCGACCACCGCGGCGCCGCGCTGGCCGCGACGGGGAAGAGTGTCGATGGTGAGCACTGCGGTTGCGGGTGCGGCGGCAACCTGGACGGCGGCCGGCGCGAGGAGTCCGAGCGCACGTGCCGTCGCTGCGTCCAGGAGGCCGTTCTGCTCGAGTCCCTTCGTGGCCTGGAAGGTGCGAAGCGACTCGGTTGTGCCGCTCCCGAAGATGCCGTCGATTCCGCCGCGCACGGTGATGCCGGCGGCTGCGATTGCCTTCTGGAGGACGACCACCGAGTCGCCGCGGTTGCCGCGCACGGGGAGTGAGGAATCGGTGAACGCGAAGGCCGGGGCCGACGGCGCGGGCGCAGCGGTGGTGACCGGGCTTGCCGTGGTCGTCGGTGCAACGGTGGTGACCGGGCTTGCCGTGGTCGTCGGTGCAGCCGTGGTCGTGGGGACATCGACGGTGAGTTTCAGCACCCGTGCGGTGGAAGAGTCAACCACGCCGGTGACCTTGAGCCCGACAACCTTCTGGAACGTCTTCAGAACACGAAGAGTCCGGGCGTCGAACTTGCCGCTTGCCCCGCCGCGCAGCGTGAAGCCGTTCTTGATGATGGCGGTCTGCAGTGCGGCCACCATCGGGCCGGTGTCGCCGAACTTCGGCATGCCGGGTGCGGTGCGGGCCGCAGGAACTGCCGAGACAGGGGCGGCCGACACGCTGCCGGTGGGAACGGCGAGGGAAGCGACACCCCCGGTGAGGGCTGCAGCGGCGGTGATGGCGATGGTGGCGGTACGGATTCGCATGTCGGCTCCTTGTTCGGTCCGCCGAAGGGATCGGCAGGCCGGAGCCGGGACTTGAGGGAAATCTCACGGAAAATGTTGCTGGCACCACCCAGAGTGGTGTCCGTGGGCGGTTCGTCACCCAGAGTGGGTGGATGTGTGCCGACCCCTGGACTGCGGTGGGCTCCCGGGGGCGTCAGGGCCTGATCAGTGGCTCGGACAGATATGCCCGGAACCACACCTGGGGCACAGGTGCACGCGGGGGATCCCGTCGTGGGTCCGTCCACTGGCGTCAGGTGGTTCGGGTGCGGCCGGGGAGTCCGCACCCGCGAGGTGAGCGAGCCGGGCCCCCACCTCCCGTTCGGCAACCGCCACGACGGAGGCGAGGAGGCCGGAGCGGTCGACCATGCCGTCGTGCGCGGCGTACTGGATGGCGAGGCCGTCGATGAGGGCGGTGATCCTCGCTGACGACACGTGCGGGTCGGGGCAGTCGAATGCACCCTCCCTCACGCCGTCGGTGATGATGTCCTCGAGGAGGGCGTTCGACTGCTCGTCGAGCTGCTGGCTGATGCGTTTCATCAGCGGGTTCCGGAGTGCCTCACCCCATGCGTCAATCCACAGCATCCACTCGAGGTCGTCGCTTCCCTCGGGAACGTAGGTCTCGAGGAGACGTACAAGCCGCTCGGCATGGGAGGGGGCGGAATCGATGTCGGAGATCATTTCCGCGATGTCCTTTCGCGCATAGTGCTCGAACGCCGACGCCAGCAATGACTCCTTGGAGTCGAAGTGGTAGTGGATGAGACTGCTCGACACACCCAGCCTGTTCGCCACGTCCGACACCCGTGTCGCTGCGAAACCACGCTCGATGACCACCGCGCACGCTGTCTCGAGGATGTCCAGTCGTCGCGTCTCTGCTGGTTGCTTGGCCACCGCACGGAACGCTACGTGCGGCGTGGCCCGGCGGACAAACCCCGCTCGGCGCGTCCGTCGGTCGGGTCAGGTCGTGCCAAACTCGGGCCGGACGGCAGGAAGCCGGGGGAGGGAGACACTGCGATGGCAAGGCTCACGAAACTGTCGAGGTCACTCGAAGAAACAAGGGTGGTCGTCACCGGGGCGGCCAGCGGGATGGGCAGGGCCACCGCGATGCTGTTCGCCGATGAGGGGGCGCTCGTCGCGGCCTCTGACCGCGATGCTGCCGGTGTCGAGCAGGTGGTGGAGGAGATCCGCCGGGCCCATGGAGCCGCCTCGGCAGTGTCCGTGCCCGGCGACGTGGCTGTTGATGCCGACCGGAGGGGTCTTGTTGATGCGTGCGTCTCGTCGTTCGGAGGCCTCGACGTGCTGGTGAACAATGCGGGGGTCAGCGGTGTGTCCTCGGTCTTCTCGACCGACGAGGACTTCGGGCGGGCATGGGACCGGATCATCGCGGTCAATCTCAGTGCGCATGCGCATCTTGTGCGTGCCGCGCTGCCGCACCTCCTGGCAGCCCCGAACGGCGGCAGGGTGATCAACATCGCATCGACAGAAGCGTTCGTCGCGACGGGCGGACTCGCCGCCTACACGGCATCGAAGCACGGGGTGGTCGGGCTCACCAAGAGCCTCGCCGTCGAGCTCGGACCCCATGGCGTCACCGTCAACGCTGTGTGTCCCGGCCCTATCGACACGGGCATGACGGCTTCGGTGCCACAGGAGCGCCGCGATCGGTACACCCGTCTGAAGGTGCCGCTGCGCAGGTACGGAGAACCGGAGGAGGTTGCGCACATGACGGTGAGCATCGCTCTGCCCGCGATGCGTTACATGACGGGATCGGTCGTGCGCGTTGACGGAGGGCTGGTGGCCAACCACTGACCGACCGAACCCGTCCGGCTGGCTTCCGGGGGAGGCTCAGCGGTCGGCCGTCACCGCGCAGGATCCAGCAGCGACTCGAAACCGGACGGGGAGTGTGCCCCCATCACCAGTGTCTCCAGCACACCCGTTCCGACGTGTTGCGCCCCGCCCCTTGTGCACGTGACGCGCGAGAGCGTCTGCACGTGGATGTTGTGCGGCGCCATGGGGTCCACCACCGGAACGGCAAAACGGTCGCCTCCGGTGACCGACTCGCCCTTCCATGCGCCGTGCGTCCACTCGGGGTGGCCGTATCCGAGGCCGTACATCTGGAAGTGCATCAGCGGTTCGAACCGCAGGGACACCGTCTCGTCGCGGAAGCCGTACCGCAACGAGAACTCCCTCATGTGGCGAGTGCCCGGGAGCCAGGCGATGTCGTAGTCGACCGACCACGCCTCGCGTGGCTCCTGCGATCCGTCGGCCACGGCCGCGGAGTGGTGCCAGCGTTCGCCATCGGACAACTCGTTCACGTCGAAGAAGGTCGTGAAGCCGCCGAAGCAGACCGGCGCCCACAACCAGTAGAACTGGGGCGCAGCAGTGCCGGGAGCACCGGTCTGCACACGCTCGCCGACGGACCGGACACCCCACGAGCGGTCGCGGCTGCCGAGCACCCTGTTGGGGCTCACGTCGTGTCGCTGACCGTCGACCTCGTACCACCCGGTCCACCGCCCAGACTGCGTGAGCCGCGTGTAGTTCATGACGGTTCGATTCCCGCTGCGCAGACGGAAGGGTGGCTCCTCATACGGGAGTGACGTCGCCTCGAAATGAAGATCGGCGCGGAGTGCGTGCTCGGGTGCCTCCACGATGATGCGGTGGCGCCTGAGTGGTTGCTCCACCTCGATCGAGATTGCCCCGACCGTGGTGCACATCATGCGGTCCGGGTGGGCCCGCGCCGACGAGTGCACGTTCACCTGTTCCCCGCCGATGACGACAGAAAACGACGCATCCATCACGTGCCTGTTGGGGTACAGGCCCATGGCGACCGCGAAGAACGTCGTGCCGTCGGGCGAGTAGCCGTTGAAGAAGTACCTGTCGTAGTGGTTCGGGTCACCCGACGCGGTGTGGGCCACCGGTTGCTCCGTCTGGTGGATGGGGTAGTCATCGAACGAGGTGATCATGCATGTGACCGTAGCCACCCGCGGCGCGGGCCCCGCACGCGGGGTGACGGCAGGCCCTAGATTCGGGTCGATGGCAATTTTGATCAGGCCCACGGTGTTCTCACGCGTGGCCGCGACGGCCCTTGCCATGCTCTGCGTGATCGTCTTGACGGGTGCCCTCGTGAGGCTGACAGGCTCGGGTCTCGGGTGCACGGACTGGCCGAGGTGCAACGAGCAGAAGTTCGTGGACGTGTCCAGCGGTCATGCGGCGATCGAGCAGGTGAACCGGCTGTTCACCGGGCTCGTGTCGGCGAGTGTGATGGCCGCCGTGCTCACCGCACACCTGCGCCGGCCGCGACGCCGTGACCTGATCGTCCTGGCGTGGGCTCTGGTTGCCGGCGTCCTGGCGCAAGTGGTGATCGGCGGAATCGTCGTGCTCACCGGGCTCAACCCGTGGGCGAACATGGCGCACTTCCTGGTGTCGATGGTGCTGGTGGGAACTGCATTCGCACTCGACCGTCTCTCCCGCGTGGAGAACGTGTCCTCGCTGCTGCGTCGTGTCCCGACTGGTATCTCGCAGATGAGATGGCTGCTGGTGGCTGCGTCGACCGTGGCCGTCGGGACAGGCACCGTGGTCACCGCAACCGGGCCGCATGCGGGTGACGAAAATGCAGAACGGTTTGGTCTCGCACTCGAGAGCGTTGCGCGGGTGCACGGCACATCCGTGGTGATCAGCGTCGCCGTCATCGTGACGTGCATGTGGAAAGTGAGGACCGACACCTCGGTGGAGGGTCGCTCGGCGCGGGAGGCGCTGACGACGCTTGCGTTCGTGTCGGTGCTGCAGGGAGCCGTGGGCTACACCCAGTACCTCACCGGGGTGCCCGTGTTCCTCGTTGCCGTGCACATTGCCGGAGCCACCGCGTTCTGGCTGGCCGTCTGCAACGTTCTGCTTGCGCCGAGGCCGGACGAGCTGCTGCCCGCCGCGCCTGCTGCGTGACTGTGCCTGTTTCCGTCACGCCTGCAGCGTGACGATGTCATACAGGTGCTGGCAGTCGTTGAGGGTCACGATCGTTGCGGTGTCCCCGACGTTCACGGTTGTGATGCTGGTGTTCTCCACCATCATCCAGATGCTCCGGTGGGTGCCGAGGAGATGGGCGACATAGGCGTTGATCACGCCGCCGTGGCACACGACGGCCGCACAACCGCCCCTGTGCCGCTCCGCCAGACGCGCCATCCGCTCCGCGATGCGCGAGCGGAAGTCAGAATCACTCTCCCCGTTCGGGATGCCGTCCCACCGCCCGGTGGAGGCCCACCGTTGGAACTCCGGGTCGGCAACGGCGGCGCGCCGTCGGAACTCGCCGTTGGCCCAGTCCCCGAGACGCACCTCCTCGAGATCCTCGTGCACCACGACATCGAGTCCATGGTGCACCGCAACCTGCCATGCCGTGTCATGGGCCCGACGGAGATGGCTCGAGTACACGGCGTCGATGCGTGCCGTCCTCAGTCTCTGTCCGAGGGCGTGCGCCTGGGACTCACCATCGAAGTGAAGGGGAGGGTCGGCAGAGTCGGGTGACCCCGGGATGACGTCGGCCGACCGACCGTGACGGATGAGCAGCAGCCGGGCGGATCCCGGTGCGGTCGCACCGAGAGTGGGTTGGGGCACCGCGGCGGTCCCGCTCGCGTCGATGTCGGACATGGTTGCTAGTTTGCCTGCATGACGACACCAGAAGAGGTGCTCATCGAGGTTTCCGAGAGAGTCGCCACCATCACACTGAACGCTCCCGAGCGGTTGAACACCATTTCGGGACCGATGCTCGACCAGTTGTCCGCCCGACTCCTGGAGGCCGACAGGCGACAGGACGTCCGCTGCATCATCCTCACAGGTGCCGGCAAGGCCTTCTGCGCGGGTCTCGACATGGCCGCCCAGGCGGGCAAGGGCAAGTCCCTCGGTGTGCTCGATGATTCGAACGCGAACATGTCCGAGTTCGACCTGCGCAATGCCCCGCCGGTCGTGCTTCACAACATCGACACCCCCGTGATCTGCGCCCTGAACGGGGGTGCAGCGGGCTACGGTCTCGACATCGCCCTCGGTTGCGACATCCGCATCGCCGCCACCACCGCCAAGCTCGCGCCCGGCTTCGCCAAGCGGGGCATTCTCCCTGAGAGCGGCGGCACCTGGTTGCTGCCGCGCATGGTTGGATACGCACGCGCTGCGGAGATCTCGTTCACCGGCCGGACACTCAGTGCCGCCGAGAGCCTGGAACTGGGCATCGTCAACCACGTTGTCGAACCCGATCAGTTGATGGAGCAGGCACTCGGCATGGCGGGGGAGATCGCAGCCAACGCGCCGCTCGCTGTGCGCGCCATCAAGCGGATGATGCGTGCCGCCGAGACCGAGACGTTCGAGCAGAACATCCACCATGTGTTCCTCCAGCTCCTGCCGCTCTTCCGCACACAGGACTTCAAGGAGGGCGTGGCCGCGTTCATCGAGAAAAGGCCACCGAACTTCGTCGGCCGGTGACGCAGGACCCCTTCGCCGTTCTCGGCATCGCGCCGGGATCGTCGAGCGAGGAGATCAGGTCGCGTTTCCGCGAGCTCGCGATGCTCCACCATCCCGATAGGGGAGGGGACGCGACCCGGATGGCCACGCTGGTTGCCGCGTACCGCAGTGCGCTCGCTGTCGCAGGCACTGCTGAGCCGCTGCGCGGTGGGGTGTCGAGGCGACGCAGGAGCGCGGGCACACGGCTGCGTCGCGAGCGTGACGTCGCGAGTTTTACCATCGACACCCTTCCGGTGGAGGCCTTCGAGGGACTGCGGTTGGCGGTGGTCTCGCTCGGCGACATCGCGGATGAGGAACCCCCGTATGCGATCGAGTTCCTCCTGCGGGGTGGCGACATTCTCTGGTGCCGGTGCGATTTGTTTCCTGATGCGGGCTCGACAACGGTTGCGGTGACGGTTGCTCCTGCAGGCGACGAGCCTCTCGTCCGCGTGGACGGCATGCGCGACCTGCTGGTTGCGGAGATCAACTCACTCGACTGGTGAGGCCGCTGACGACGGACGCATCAGCGCGGGGCTGCGGCCTTCATGAGACGGTCCCTCACTGCTGCGGCGAGCCCCTCTCCGGAGGGCACCAGGGCCACGATGACGTCGGCTCCCGATTTCTCCGCGCTGCGGAGAAGTGCATACAGGCGGGACGCATACTGCGACGGGTCGAGTCCGGCGCCGATCTCCGTCACCACGTGACCCCCGGCCCTCAACCGGGCGGAGGTCTCCGCCAGCGAGTTCTCGTCCTCACAGAGCACCATGGCGGTGTCGGGTGCGTAATGCGACGCGAGCATCCCCGGCGCGCGTGACGGTCCCGAGGCCGCGTCGGGCACGAGTCCGAGGCAGTCCTCGATGTCCGCCGGGGTGACGGCACCCGACCGCAGCACCTGCGCGCGTCCGGTGCAGTCGACGATGGTGGACTCCACACCCACCGCACACGGCCCCGCGTCAATCACCGCGTCGATCAGGCCGCCGAGGTCATCCATCACGTGGGCGGGTGTGGTCGGGCTGACGTGACCGAATCGGTTGGCAGACGGGGCCACGAGCCCCCTGCCCACGGCCTCGATCAGGGCGAGTGCGGTGTCGTGCGCGGGCATTCGCAGTGCCACCGTGTCCCGACCGCCCGTGACGGCATCGGACACATCGTCGGTGCGTTCCACGAGAACCGTGAGCGGCCCCGGCCAGAAACAGTCGATCAGACGCAATGCGGAGTCCGTGAGACGCCCGTAACGGGCAGCCATCGCAGGCGAGGACACATGGATGATGAGTGGATGGTCCTCCGGTCTGCCCTTTGCCATGAACACGTTGTGCACCGCGGCGGCCGAGTCGCAGAGAGCGGCGAGTCCGTAGACCGTCTCCGTCGGAATGGCGACCGTGCCGCCGCGCTCGAGGATGCCGGCGCAGATGTCGATGCGCCCTGTCGGGACCAGTACGGTCACTGTGCGCCGAGGAAGTCGAGCACGGCGTCAATGAAGGCGAATGATTCGGGCGTGGCGAAGTGGTCGGTGTTGCGCAGCACCACCAGGCGTCCCGACGGAAATGCTGCGGCGAGTCGTTCCGCGGGCGCCGCGAAATCCTTGTCGCCGATCACCACGAGCACGTCGTTCGGCACCTCGGCCACTGCGGAAGGATCAACCGGTGGTGACGGTGGTCTCTTCATGATGGCCGTGAGCGCGGCCTTGTCCTTCCCGGGCGCATTGGCGTAACCCGCGAACACCTGTGAACCCGTGTCGGCGGGGTCGCCCGTGCCTTCCAGTGCATCCACGATGCGTCGACTCTCGTCCGCGGGTCGCTCCTCGAACACCCGGTCGCCGATTCCCGAGAGAACCACCCGCCCGAAACGACCCGGCTCGCGGAGGAGGGCCCCGAGCAGAGTGAGCGCGCCGAGGGAGAACCCCACGGCATCGACCGCTGACGGCACGGTCCCCAGCCGTCCGAGGAGCCATTCGTCGAGTGCGCCGTAGGCGGCAGGATCGTGGGGTTTCTCGGCATCCCCGTGGCCGAGGAGGTCCACACCGATGACCTTGCGGCCCCCGTCCTCGAGCAGTGCGTCCATCCCCGTCGACTGCCAGGTCTCGCGGAAGGAACCGGCCCATCCATGCAACAGCGCCACGGGCAAACCCGCTCCCTTGACCATGGCCTCACGGTAGTCTCGTTTCGCCCTATGCGCTTCCTCCAGACCCCACCGGCGCATGACCTGACGTACAACGACGTCTTCATGGTGCCGAGCATGTCCCACGTACCGAGTCGACTCGACGTCGACCTGACGACCGCTGACGGTCTCGGGACGAGCATCCCGGTCGTGGTGTCCAACATGACGGCAGTCGCTGGCCGGAGGATGGCGGAGACGGTCGCGCGACGGGGCGGGCTCGTGGTGCTTCCCCAGGACATCCCACTGGACGTCATCGAGACCGTCGTCGCGTACGTGAAGTCGCGCCACCCGCTGTTCGAGACCCCGATCACGTTGGGGCCCACCGACACCGTGGGCGAGGCCCTGTCGCTGGTGCACAAGCGTGCCCACGGAGCCGTGGTGGTGGTGGATGAGGGCCAACCCGTGGGCATCTTCACCGAGCACGATGCAGCCGGATTTGACCGCTTCACGCAGCTGAAGAACGTGATGAACCCCGACATCGTCTCCGTGACCGACGGCGGCGACATCGTCGACATCCACGACCGTCTGGTCGACCAGCGGCTCAGTTTTGCGCCCGTTGTCGACGGTGCAGGGACTCTGGTCGGTTGCGTCACCCGCAAGGGTGCCCTGCGCAGCACGATCTACCGTCCCGCGCTCGGGCAGGACGGCCGTCTCCTCGTGGCGGTCGCCGTCGGCATCAACGGTGACCCCGCCAGTCGTGCACGAGCGCTGCAGGCCATGGGCGTCGACGTTCTCGTGGTGGACACGGCCCACGGGCACCAGGACCGGATGTTGCGGGCCATCGCCGCGGTTCGTGCCGCTGCGCCCCGAACCCCGCTGGTTGCGGGCAACGTGGTGACCCCGGACGGTACGCGCGACCTCATCGGGGCAGGCGCCGACGTCGTCAAGGTGGGTGTCGGTCCGGGTGCAATGTGCACCACACGGATGATGACCGGCGTGGGCCGCCCGCAGTTCTCCGCGGTGCTCGAGTGTGCCGAGACGGCACGTGCGCTGGGCAAGCACGTGTGGGCCGACGGAGGTGTTCGCTACCCGCGTGACGTCGCTCTCGCACTCGCCGCTGGTGCGTCGAGCGTGATGCTCGGTTCGTGGCTCGCGGGTACGTACGAATCCGCTGCCGACACCCTCAGGGACACGGAGGGCCGTCTCTACAAGGAGAGTTTCGGGATGGCCTCGAACCGCGCGGTGCGCAACCGCACCCGCACGGAGACCGCTTTCGAACGCGCGAAGAAGGAGCTGTTTGAGGAGGGCATCAGCACCTCGCGCATGTACCTCGACCCCCTGCGGCCCGGGGTGGAGGACATCATCGACCAGATCGTGGCCGGTCTGCGGTCCGCATGCACCTACGCCGGCGCAGCAGACCTGGAGCAGTTCGGGGAACGAGCCGTGGTCGGTGTGCAGAGCTCGGCAGGGTACGACGAGGGCCGTCCGCTCGGCACCAGCTGGTGACTCTCGGCGGCACCGCATGTGACGGCGTCCGTGGGAGCGCCGGTGGCTGAGGTTGACTCCCACCTTGCGGGATCGTCACGCGCGAGCCGGGCGTTCTACGCCGCCGTGCGGGGCCTCGTCGTGTTCTTGTGTCTCGTCGTGACGAGGGTGAACGTGGTCGGACGCGAGCGGATTCCTGCCACGGGGGCTTTCGTGCTGGCGCCGATCCATCGTTCGAACATCGACACGCCGTTGGCTGCGGCGGTGACGCGACGCCGACTGCGCTTCATGGGCAAGGACTCGCTCTGGCGCGCACGCCCGGTGGGATGGGTTCTCTCCGCTCTCGGGGGCTTCCCTGTGTCGCGTGGAACTGCTGACCGTGAGGCGCTGCGGCGCTGCATCGCTGTCCTCGAGTCCGGCGAGCCTCTCGTGTTGTTCCCCGAGGGCACCCGACAGAGCGGACCGGTCGTGCATCCACTCTTCGACGGTGCGGCCTACGTTGCTGTGAAGGCCGGTGTGCCCGTGGTGCCGGTGGGGATCGGCGGGAGCGAGCGCGTGATGCCGAAGGGCTCGCGGATGATCCGGCCGGTCAAGTGCGTGATGGTCGTGGGCGAGCCCATCCATGCGGGGGTGGACGCCGAGGGTCGGGTGCCGCGCTCCGCCGTCAAGGAACTCACCGAGCGGCTGTCGTCCGAGCTGCAGACCCTGTTCGACGAGGCGGAACGTCTGGCGCGTGCCTGACCCCGGCGGCGGCGCCGTTCACGAACGGAGAAACGCCGACATGAGCTCCACGAGACGGGGTGGATCATCAGCCCCGCACAGTTCGCGGGCACTGTGCATGGACAACTGGGGCACACCGACGTCGATGCACTCGATACCGAGCCGTGTTGCCGTGATGGGGCCGATCGTGGATCCGCACGGCATGTTGTTGCGTGTGACGAACACCTGCAGTGGCACACCCGCGGCGGCAGCCACCGCGCGGATGTGGGCCGTCCCCCGGGCGGTTGTTGCGTACCGCATGTTCCCGTTCAGCTTGAGCGCCGGACCGTTGTTCACGATGGGTGCGTGCCGCGGTTCGTGTCGTTCCTGGTAGTTCGGGTGGAGCGCATGGGCGTTGTCGGCAGACAGGCAGAACGCGCCGTGAACCATGTCCGTCTTCTCCATGGGCGACAGTTCCATCCGCTCGTACAGCAGATCGAGAACCATCGCGAGCATGGGTCCGGAGGCCCCCGTGGCGCTGTCCGACCCGACCTCCTCGTGGTCGTTCAGCACGACCACCGCAGTTGCGTCGGTTGTCGAACTTGTGAGCGCAGAGACGGCGGCCCAGCAGGACACCTGGTTGTCGAGGCGTCCCCCCGCAAGCATCGATGAGTCCGACCCGAGGACAGCGGCGCGCTGGTTGTCGAACAGGTGTGCATCGAATGCCGCGATGTCGGAGACCCCGGTGCGGTGTCCCAGCCAGTCGACGAAACTCCCGGTGCGGGTGCCCCAGACCGGCATCAGGTGCGCCTGGCGGTCGAGGAGTACCCCGCGCTCGTTGACCTCCCTGTCGAGGTGGATGGCGAGCTGGGGCACACGGGCGATCGGTTCGGCAAACGAGAACAGCCTTACCGTGCCACCTGAATCCACGACCCGTCCGGCGAGCCCGAGATCGCGGTCGAGCCACGAGTTGAGGAGCACACCCCCGTAGACCTCGACGCCGAGTTGGTTCCAGCCCGCAGCGGCGAGGTCGGGCCGGGGGTGCACGCGCAGGTTGGGGCTGTCGGTGTGTGCACCGATGACGCGCAGTGGCGCTGTGCGGGCGCCGAGGGACCACGCGACGAGCGCTCCGTCGCGCTCGATGTAACCCTTGTCCGGCAGTTCCGACCGTGCGTCCAGGGAGGTGAACCCTGCCCCGGAGAGCTGTTGCACCGCGCGGGCGACGGAGTGGAACGGCGTCGGGCTTGCGTCCAGCCACTGCGCCAGCGACTCGACGGGGTGCGGGGATGCGTCAGCCATGGAACAGACCCACGGGAAGTCCGGAGCCCCGGAGGTGCGAGGTCTCGTTGATCGACAGGATGCTGCGGTGACCCTTGCTCGACGCCGCGATCCGGTGGATGGAGGTGTAGTTCGGGTAGAAGAACTGGTTGCCCTCGATGCCGAGAACGTGGGCCAGGTACTCGTTGATGACTCCACCGTGGCAGGTGACGACGACCTTGCGTCCGGGGTTGCCCGAGATGATCGACTCGAGTGAACTGACCACGCGGTCGTGGAACTCGCTCATGTCCTCGTCTGAGTTCCAGCCCCCGTCGACCATCTCACGCCAGCGGGGGTCGTTCGCCGCCTTCAGTTCCTCGACGGGGATGTATTCGTTCGAGTGCTGGTCGAACTCGGCGACCCCGGGCACAACCACCACGGGCAGATCGGCGAGGGCGGCAAGAGGCTCGGCGGTCTGCATGGCCCGCCTCAGGGGACTCGAGTAGATCGCATCGATCGTCTCCTCGGCCATGTACCCGGCGAACCGGGCCGCCTGCGCGTGACCTGCCTCGGACAACTCGGGGTCGGCGGGGCCGGAGGTGTTCTCCCTCCGCACCGGCAGGGCATGTCGCACCAGGATCAATTCCACGGTGATTAGATAACCATGTGGAGAGCCCCCCGAACCGCATCCACGTCGACTCCGGCGGACAGATGCATGGCCCACGGGTGGTTCTCATCCACGGTTCACTCGATCGCTCCGCCGGAATGGCCAGGTTGGCGAGGGTGCTGGGCGGCACGTGGCGGGTGCTGCGCTTTGACAGGCGCGGGTACGGCCGCTCGCGGCCGCACGACGGGCCCTTCGATGTGTCGTCACAGGTCGACGACCTGCTCGAGGTGCTTGACGGGGAGCCGGCCGTGCTGGTCGGCCACAGTTTCGGGGGACACATTGCCCTGGCCGCCGCGTCAAGGGAGCCGGGGCTGGTTCGCGGGGTGTCCGTCTACGAGACGCCGCTCAGCTGGATGGACTGGTGGCCTGCCGGGACGGCCGGAGGCAGGGCCGCGATGTCAGGGGACTCGGATGCGGCCGAGAACTTCATGCGACGGCTGATCGGGGACGAGGGTTGGGAATCCCTCCCCGAGAGGACGAAGCAGGAGCGTCGCAGCGAGGGCACCGCTCTTCGGGCCGAGTTGCTGTCGATCCGCACCGCGGCCCCGTGGGACGCGGACTCCGTCGTGTGCAAGGTGGTGTGCGGCCACGGATCGAACGGGGCGGCGCATCACGCCCGCGGGATGAGGTGGCTCGCGACCGCACTGGGGAACGCCAGCGAGTGCGTGCTCGAGGGCGCGGGACACGGCGCACCGAACTCACACCCGGTGCAGTTTGCCCGTGCGATGGTGGACGTGCACCTCGACATCGCGAAGTCCTAGGGGAGTGCGGGGACCTCAACGTCCTGCCCGAAGAACGTGCACGTCGTGGCGGTCTGTCCCGCCGATGCCTGCACCTTCTCCGCGCAGTCCACGATGTTTGCGCGCTGAGAGTAGGAGACGAAACCGACGGCCAGCAGCAGGACCACGGTGACCACCCTCATCACGAGGTTCTTCACCAGTGTGAGCATCACGAGAGCCAGCACCACCGAACCCGCGGAGAGCCCGGAGGCAAGGTTCTTCGCGGTGTCGAGGTCGAGAGTGGCCGAGATCATTCGCATGCGGGCAATCTAGGTGGCCCGGCACCCGTAGCCTTGACACCATGACGGCAGGTTTCACTGTTGCGGTGCTCATCGGGGGCGACTCCTCGCGGATGGGCTGTGACAAGGCCACGTACCAGGTGGACGGGATCGCGATGGCGAACAGGGTCGCCGATGCGGGAAAAACCGCCGGTGCGGACGAGGTCCTGATGATCGGCGGGTCGCAGGCCAGGGCAAAGTCGCTGTCCGGCACCTGGAAGAAGGATGCGTTCCCTGGTGAGGGCCCGCTCGGCGGGGTCATCACCGCGTTGAAGGCCTCCACACACGATTCGGTGGTCGTTCTGTCGTGCGACATGCCGTTCATCAC
>JBJTFB010000095.1:0-7189 GCA_046093205.1 Acidimicrobiales bacterium | reverse complement strand
GCCCTTGTCGCTGCCCTGTTGCCCAGGACCTGGTCGAACTCCTTCACGACGGACTCGAGGGCCGCGCCGCGATGACGGTGACAGGCCGCGCCGCAGGTTCCAGGACGACGACCGTCCGAGGGGTCCGCGCCGCGACGACGGTGACAGGCCGAGGCGTCCGCGCGCAGACGGTGACCGGCCTCGAGGGCCGCGCCGCGACGACGGGGATCGCCCGCGCCGCAGGTTCCAGGACGGCGACCGGCCTCGAGGGCCGCGCCGCGATGACGGTGACAGGCCGCGCCGCAGGTTCCAGGACGACGACCGTCCGCGAGGCCCGCGCCGCGATGACGGAGATCGTCCCCGCCGCAGGTTCGACAACGACGATCGTCCCCGAACTGCTGCACAGCGCCGATCCGACGAGGTGCGTGAGCGCACCGGGGGTCGCAGACGGTTCGAGCCGTCGGAGCCTCCGGCCCGCAGTCACGAGACGTGGGTGGACGAGGGGCCGACGTCGGATGGTCGTCGTCCCCGGGCACCACGTGAGCGTTCCTCGGGCACTGGCCGGCGCAGGGAGGTGCGCGCACTCGAGTCCGTCGTGAAGGAGTTCGACCAGGTCCTGGGCAACAGGGCAGCGACAAGGGCAGTGCGCCGCTATGAGTCCGCGCTGGCGGCCTTCGAGTCGTTCCGTTACGACGAGGCCCGCAAGATCCTTACGCCGATGGCGAAGGAGTACGCCGACGTGTTCGACGTGCACGACATGCTCGGATTGTGTCTGTACCGGGGCGGACAATGGGCCAAGGCAGTAGAGGAACTCGAGACCGCCCTGCGCCTGAAGCCGACATGGATCTTCAACCACGCACCACTCGCCGACTGTCACCGTGCTCTCGGGAACCACAGCCGTGTGGAGGAGCTCTGGCGCGAGGTGTCGGAGGCTTCCCCGGCCCAGGAGATCATGGCCGAGACACGAATCGTGATGGCCGGATCGCTGGCAGACAGGGACTTGATCCCGCAGGCCCTGGAGTTGATGGCGCGCCAGTCCCAGGATGTCGCCAAGCCTGCCGAGTTCCATCTTCGTCAGTGGTATGTGGTCGGCGACCTTCACGACCAGGCGGGGAACGTGATCGAGGCGAGACGCTTCTTCACGCGCGTGTACGACCACGACCCGGGTTTCGCCGATGTGGCCGAGAGATTGGCCTCCCTCGGCGGTTGACCGCACACATGGTGGGTCCAGGAGGTCGCACCATGACACGAGACATTCAGGAAAGCACCAAGAAGGCCCAGCCGGCGGACACGAACCTGGTGGTGGTGGTCGGAACGGTGTCGAAGGATGCGGTGGTGACCGAGGCGACGGACGGTCGCGTCTACACGTCGTTCGACGTGGTCTGCAGGCTCGGGGGTGTGCGCACCGTGGTGCCCGTGACGGTCGCCCGCGGGCTCGACGTCCCTGCCGACTCACGGGTCGCCGTGCTCGGGCGCGCAGAGAAGCGCTTCTTCCCCTCGGGTGGAGGATTCGTGTCCCGCACCGACATCAGGGCGGAGAGCGTCACCGTCGTGCGCCGCTCGTCACAGGTGTCGCGACTGCTGGCGACCGCGGTGGAGCATCTCTCGGCACCGTGAGCCCCACTGGGTAATCTCAGTCGGGTGGCCGTGCCTGCGGGCGGGCGGGCGCAGCAGACATGCCGGAGACGAGCGAGGTTCCATGAGCGCTGAACAGCTGGAGAGAATGCGGACGGGCAGGGGCTTCATCGCCGCTCTCGACCAGAGTGGCGGCAGCACACCGAAGGCCCTTCGTCTCTACGGCATCGAGGAGACGCAGTACTCGGGCGACGACCAGATGTTCGATCTCATGCATGAAATGCGGTGTCGGATGATGAAGAGCCCCTCCTTCGGGGGTGACAGGGTGCTGGGCGCAATTCTGTTCGAGGGGACCATGGACAGGACAGTCGACGGGGTCGGCACCGCGGAGTTCCTGTGGTCGAGGAAGAGCGTCATTCCGTTCCTCAAGGTCGACAAGGGTCTCGCCGACGAGAAGGACGGCGTCCAGGTGATGAAGCCGATGCCCGACCTCGATGCGCTCTGCACGAGGGCCGTCATGCTCGGCATTTTCGGTACGAAGATGCGTTCGGTGATCAAGGCGGCGAACCGCACCGGTATCGCCGCGGTGGTGAGCCAGCAGTTCGACGTCGCGAGACAGATCATCGGGCACGGGCTGGTGCCGATCATCGAGCCCGAGGTGGACATCAACATCCCGGACAAGTCCGAGGCGGAGACCATCCTTCGTGACGCCGTGCGGGCCGGTCTCGACGCGCTTGCACCAGACCAGAACGTGATGCTGAAGCTCACCATCCCGTCCGTCGACAACTTCTATGCCGAGTTCGTCTCGCACCCGCGGGTGGTGCGGGTGGTGGCGCTCTCCGGGGGCTACACCCGCGAGGATGCCAACGCCAAGCTCAGCCGCAACCACGGAATGATCGCGAGTTTCTCCCGGGCTCTCACCGAGGGCCTGTCGGCGCAGCAGAGTGACGCGGAGTTCGACCGCACGCTCGGCGAGTCGATTGCCGGTATTTACGCCGCGTCCATCACCTGATCAGCGCACGTCCAGGGGTCTCCACACCATCCCCGTCAGCGGCTTGGGTGTGAAGAACGTGGACTTCGGCGGCATGAGCTCGCCTGTCTCGGCCGTGTGCCTGATCTCCTCGAGCGACACGGGCCGGATGAGCACCGCACAGGCGGCCTCCCCCGAGCGCACCCTGTTCAGCACCTCGTCGACACCGTGCTGGTAGGTGACAGCGGGCATGAGGTCGCCGAGCGCGTGCTCGAGCCGTGCGCTGTCGAGATTGCGGACGCCCGCGAATGCTCCCGGTCTGGGCACGAGGTAGGTGCCGCTGCCGTCGCCGTCGACGAGGCAGATTGCGCCCCGGGAGTCCATGCCCGCGAGGGTTTCCCGGGACACCGGGCCCGCGTCCGTCGCATCGTAGAAACCCGACAACCTCGACAGCACCTCGTGTGCGCCGTGGCCGGCGACGAGACGGTGGATGGCGGCGATGCTCAGCTGGTCATCCACGAGCTCCTGCACGAGGGTCATCGTGAGTTCGCTTGCTCCGTCACCGCCCGCACCTCTCTGCTCGTCCCGGTACGTGCGGCTGATCGCGTAGCGGTGGTGCCCGTCGGCGATGAGCACCTGGCTCGATGACACCGCGGTGGCGATGCGGGCGACGCGTTCGGGGTCGTCCACCACCTCGAGGTCGTGCCTGACCCCGTCGGCTGTCATGACCGTGGCGACGGGCCGGCCGGGTTCGAGGAGAAGCTCACTGAGCCCGGAGGTCAGGGACAGGCCCCACACGGGGCTGAGGTTGGCGCGCGTGGCCCTCGTGAGGTCGAGCCGGTCCGTCTTGGCCTTGGGGGTGGTGCGCTCGTGCGCCCTCACGCCCGTCGAACCCTCGTCGACCACCTCGAGCGCCCCGATGACACCCACGGTGCGGCGTTCACGGCCTCGGTCGTCGGTGAACGTCATTCGGTACAGCGAGAACGTGGCGACGGGGTCGACGCTCACCGCTGCGGAGTCCACCCATGTCTGCAGCAGGCGGGCCGCCGCCGCGTAGCGGTCGTCCCCGTCACGTTCCACGGGATAGTCGACATGGACGATGTTGTGCGGGTCCCCTGCGGCGTAGACGTCGCGCTCGGCCACATCCATGACGTCGTAGGGAGGCGCCACGAGCGCAGCGATGTCGCCCGGCCGGGCGACGGGGTACCTGTGGGCACGGAAGGGTTCGAAGCGCGGCACAACGGACAGGGTGGCAGGATTGACGGTGGTGAACAAAACGGAGGCTCTTCGCGCAGTGGTCTGCGACCTTGACGGGGTGGTGTGGCTGTCCCACTGGGAGATCCCGGGTTCCTCCGGCGCAGTCAACCGGCTGCGTGATGCGGGTGTGGAGGTTCTCTTCGTCACCAACGCCTCGTTCACGACGGTCGCGGAGGTGGAGGCTCATCTCGCCGCCATCGGGGTCGACGCAGCCGGGCAGGTGCTGACCTCGGCGATGGCCGCGGCGGTCGCCGTGGCGCCGGGGGAGTCCGTGCTGCTGTGCGGCGGAGCCGGTCTGCGCGAGGAACTCGAGAAGCGTGGTTGCCGTGTGTCGGTGGCCCACGAGGTTCGCGGCACGAGGGGTGCGTTCGACGCGGTGGTGGTGGGTCTCTACCGCGAGTTCGATTACGGGGTTCTGTCGGACTGCATGAGGGCGGTTCGCGGGGGTGCGCGCCTGATCGGGAGCAACGCCGACAACTCGTACCCGACGCCCGACGGACCGGTTCCCGGCGGCGGTGCCGTTCTCGCGGCAATCGCCGTGGCCGCGGGGGTGGAGCCGCTGGTGACGGGCAAGCCACATGCCCCGATGGTGGAACTGGTGAGGAGCCGGTTGGACGGTGTTCCCGCCGCGGCGACCGTCGTGATCGGGGACAAGGTGTCCACCGACGGTGCGCTTGCGCGCGAACTCGGCTGCCGCTTCGGGTTCGTCCTGAGCGGTGTCGGTGATGCCGCAGAGGCACCCGACGGCAGCATCGTCGCCGACGATCTCGCATCCGTGGTCGACCTGCTGCTCGGCTGACCATCGCTAGCCTCGCCCCGGTGCGGGTGAGGCTCGATGCGGCGATGGTCAGGCGCGGACTGGCGCACAGCCGCTCGGAGGCGTGCGGTCTGATCGACGAACGGCTGGTGACCGTGTCGGGCGCGATCGCCGAGAAAGCCTCGCGACTCGTCGCCGACTCCGAGCCGATCGAGATCCTCCGTCAGCGCCGTTTCGTCAGCAGGGGAGGGGAGAAACTCGAGGGGGGACGCGTGCACTTCGGTGTCGCGGTTCGGGGCCGGTCGGTGATGGACGCAGGCGCGTCCACCGGCGGGTTCACCGACTGTGTGCTCGCCCACGGAGCCCGGCGCGTGTTCGCCGTCGATGTGGGTCGCAACCAGATCCACGAGCGCATCTCGGCCGACACGCGGGTGGTGTCGCGTGAGCAGACGAACGTCCGCGATCTCGCGCCGTCCGACCTGCCGTTCCCCGTATCCCTCGTCGTCGCGGACCTGTCGTTCATCTCGCTCGTGACCGTGCTTCCTGCGCTCACCTCTCTCGTCGCCCCCGAGGAGGGTTTCCCGGCCGCCGAGATGGTGCTCCTCGTGAAGCCGCAGTTCGAGGTGGGCAGGCAGGAAGCGTCCCGCGGTCGCGGGGTGATCACCGACCCCGCGCTCCATTCCTCGGCCGTCGCGAACGTCGGGCGGGAAGCCCGCCGTCTCGGGTGGTCGGTTGCTGACGCAGTCGAGTCCCCCCTGACGGGACAGGACGGCAACTCCGAGTTCCTCCTCCATCTCTCGCGACCCGCATGACCGTAGGGTTGTGAACATGGCTCGGGTCGGTGTCGGCATCCACAGGTTCCGCGAGGACGCAGTGGCCATCGGCCGCGCAATCGCACAGTGGTGCGCACGTCATGGACACGCCTGCATCGTGCCCTCATCCGACACTGCAGCCCTGGAGGGTTCCGGTTCCGTGGAGCCGGACGACTCGTTCACCGGTGTCGACGTGCTTGTGTCCATCGGTGGCGACGGCACGATGCTGCGTTCCGTGCGCGCGCTCGCCGGACGGCCGGTGCCGGTCATCGGGGTGAACGTGGGCCAGCTCGGCTATCTCGCGTCGGTGGAGGCGGGACTCGCAGTGGAGGCGCTGGAGGTGTTCCTCACGACACCCGAGGGCGGCCGGTGGCGGCACGATGACAGGATGATGCTGCGCCTCCGGACCTGGAGCGCTGGCACCTACCGGGGGGAGCACCGGGCCCTGAACGAGGTGGTGGTGGAGAAGAAGGAAACCGGGCACACGGCGCGCCTGTCCGTCGACATCGACGGTGCGCACTTCACCACCTACGCGACGGACGGCCTCATCGTGGCGTCCCCCACGGGGTCGACCGCCTACTCGATGTCGGCGAGGGGTCCGATCGTCTCCCCGAGGCTGAGGGCGATGCTGCTGACCCCGGTGTCACCGCACATGCTGTTCGACCGTTCTCTCGTCCTCGACCCGGCGGAGCGCATCCGCATCGAGGTGCTCGGCCACCGCGGGGTGAACGTCGCCGCCGATGGCGACCTCGTGCACACATTGCGCCCCGGTGACGTCGTGGAGGTGGACTCCTCCGACGACATCGCAAGGTTCGTGAGGTTCGAGGAGATGAGGTTCCACCAGGTGCTGAAGTCGAAGTTCGGTCTGGCGGACCGCTGATGCTGGTCGAGCTCGCCCTCGAGAACCTCGGGGTGATCGACCGCGCCTCCGTCACGTTCGGGCCCGGGTTCACGGTGGTCACCGGCGAGACCGGGGCGGGAAAGACGATGCTGGTGGAGGCAATCGCCCTGGTCGTGGGAGGCCGTGCGGATGCGACCGTCGTGCGTCCCGGCACGGACGAGGCCCGTGTCGAGGCGCGTTTCGTCGGCACTGCGGCCGACGGGACGGAGACCGAGACTGTGCTGTGCAGGGTCGTCGCCCGCGAAGGCCGTTCGCGTGCATACGTGGACGGCCGCATGGCCACCGTGGCACAACTGGCCGAGGTCGGCTCCGATCTCGTTGACATGCACGGGCAGCACTCGCACCAGCGCCTGCTCACGGCGCCGGCACAGCGCTCGGCGCTCGACAGATGGGCGGGCGTCGATCTCCTTCCGTTGCGTGCCGCCCGTGAACGTGTCACGCACGTTGATGCTGCGCTGGCGGCCCTCGGGGGTGACGAGCGCTCACGTGCCAGGGAGATTGACCTCCTGCAGTTCCAGGTGGAGGAGATCCACGGCGCGGCGGTGTCCGGCGCCGACGAGGACGAGGTGCTGGCGCGAGAGGAAGAGATGCTGGCGGGTGCGGCCACGTTCCGAGAGATCCTCTGGTCGGCGACAGAGCTGGTCGGTGGGGACGGGGGCGGTGTCGACAATGTTGCGCGGGCGGCAAGGTTGCTCGCACCCCATGCGGGCCTGTCGGATCTGGCAACCCGCCTCGGGGCTCTTTCCGCCGAGGCGTCGGACGTCGCCAGGGAACTGCGACTGGCCGCCGAGACCGCCGAGGAGAACCCCGAACGGCTCGCGACAGTGCGCCAACGCCGCAATCTCCTTCGGGACCTGTGCCGCAAGTATGGCGACAGCCTCGCCGAGGTGCTCTCGTTCGGTGCGCGGGCCGGGGAGCGACTCGCCGAACTGGAGGGG
>JBJTFB010000094.1:0-11061 GCA_046093205.1 Acidimicrobiales bacterium | reverse complement strand
GGACACGACTGCCCCAGGTGATCGACGGCGTCGATGCCGCGACGCTCGGGGTGCTCGGTGACTTCGTGCCGCGCGGCGTGGGCCAGGGTCTCGGCATCCGTGGCGGCGGCAACTCGCTCGACAACACGCTTCGCGTGGTGAACCTCGTGCCGACAACCTGGGTGCTGATCGACATCAAGGTGCACGGCGTGGGACGTGGCTTCGGCCACGGACTCGTGCACATGTACGCAGAGGACGGCACGCTGATGGCGACCGCCAGCCAGAGCTGCATCGCACGCATCCACCGTGAACCAGGGGAGGACAAATGAACGCATACGGGGCACAGGGCCACGACGGAATGCCGGTGAGGCCGGGCATGACGGTTCCTCTTCCCGGGCCGCTGCACACCCACCGCGACAAGCTGGTGCAGCTCGCCGACATGGGCTACACCGACATCTGGTCCGCCGAGGCCGACGGGGCGGATGCGTTCACACCGCTCGCACTCGCGGCCGCCTGGGAGCCCAGGCTGCGTCTGGGCACCGCCATCGTGCCCGCCTACACCCGCAGCCCCGCGTGCTTCGCGCAGTCCGTGGCCACGTTGGCTGATGCGGCGCCGGGCCGTTTCGCCATCGGCATCGGTTCCTCGAGCAACGTGATCGTGGAGCGCTGGAACGGGGTCCCCTTCGAGGAGCCGTACAAGAAGGTGCGCGACGTCGTGAGGTTCCTGAACGACGCACTGTCGGGCGAGAAGGTGGCGAAGTCGTACGACACCTTCAAGGTGGACGGTTTCCGCCTGGGCATCAAGCCCGAGCAGAAGCCGCGCATCCTCGTGGCGGCACTGCGCGAGGGGATGCTCCGCCTCGCGGCCCGCGAGGCCGACGGCACCATCATCAACTGGCTGTCGCCCGAGGACGTGAAGCGGGTGGCCTCCGTGGTGCGTGACGCCGCCGGGGGAGAGCCGAAGGAGATCGTGGCACGCATCTTCGTGTGCCCGTCGGAGAACACCGAGGCGGTGCGCAGCGCGGCCCGCTTCGCCATCGCGGCGTACCTGAACGTGCCCGTGTACGCGGCGTTCCATGCCTGGTTGGGCCGCGGTGACGAGCTGCGCGGCATGTGGGACGCCTGGCAGGCCGGTGACCGCAAGGCCGCGCTCGCGGCCATTCCCGACTCGGTCGTGGACGACCTCATCGTGCACGGCTCGTCCGAGCACTGCCGGGCGCGCATCCGCGACTACTTCGACAACGGTGTGACCACGTCGTCGCTCGCCATCATGCCCTTCGATCCCGAGCTGAAGCACTGGGACGCCGTGCGCGCGCTGTCGCCGTCGGCACACTCGTGACCGGGGCGAACGCGGCACGATGACGGAGACCGTCCAGCGCGTACCAAGGGAGTCCTGGACCCTCCTGTTCTCCACGCTGCGCCAGCAGCGGCGCCAGCTGCTCACCGGGGTCGCCGTCGGCCTGTCGTGGACGATTGGCAAGGTGGCGGTGCCGCAGCTCACCCGGCTGGCGATCGACCGCGGCATCGCAGAGGACGGCGCGCTCCTGTTCTGGACGCTTCTCATCCTTGCGGCCGCCACGGTGGCGGGCATCTTCGCGGCGTGGAGGCGCTACATCGCGTTCCGCGAGAGCAGGGTCACCGAGAGCACCCTGCGCGAGCGGCTCTTCGCACAGATCCAGGGCCTGCACGTGGGGTTCCACGACCGCGCCCAGACAGGCCAGCTGATGAGCCGGGCCTCGAGCGACCTGCAGCAGGTGCAGAGCTTCGTGGTGAACATCCCGATCTTCGCCTCGCAGGTCACCATGATCCTGCTGGTCGTCGTGGTCCTGCTGCTGATGAACCCGATGCTGGCACTCCTCGCGCTCGCTCCGCTGCCGTTCATCAACGTCTCGGCACGGTCGTTCTCGCACCGCATCTACTCGGCCAGCCTGCGTGTGCAGCAGGAACAGGCCCAGCTGGCGAACGTGGTGGAGGAGTCCGTGTCGGGCATCCGCGTGGTGAAGGGTTTCGGTGCCGAGGCGGTGCAGCAGGCGAAGGTCGACACCGAGGCCGCTGACATCCGCGCGGCATCCATGGGTGCGGCACGCATCCGCGCGAAATTCCTCCCGGCCATCGACCTGCTGCCCTCGATAGGGCTCATCACTGTGCTCGGTTACGGCGGCCACCAGGTGGTGAACGGCTCGATGACCCTCGGAGAACTGGTGGCGTTCAACACCTACCTCACGATGCTCATCTGGCCGATGCGCAACATCGGGATGACCGTGGCGATGGGGCAGCGCGCCGCAACGGCGCTCACCCGCGTGAACGAGATCCTCTCCGAGCAACCGGCGATCGCCAGCCCGCCGCGGCCCCGCCACCTGCCGTCGGCCGGCATCGCACAACCGGTCGGTGCGGTCGAGTTCGCACGGGTGCGTTTCGGCTACGACCTCGGCCACACCGATGTGCGCGTGCTGGAGGGCCTCGACTGGTCAATCGCACCCGGTGAGTCGGTGGCCGTGGTGGGTGCGACGGGCTCGGGGAAGTCCACTCTCGCACGGCTGCTCCTGCGGTTCTATGACCCGCAGTCGGGCTCAGTGATGCTGGACGGTGTGGACCTGCGCGAGCTGAACCTGCGCGAGCTGCGCCGGGCTGTGGGTGTGGTGTTCGAGGACACGCTGCTGTTCAACGACACCGTCAGTGCAAACATCGCCTTCGCACGGCCCGACGTGGGTTCCGAGGTCATCGAGCGCGCAGCCCGGCTCGCAGGTGCCCATGACTTCGTGCTGCAGCTGCCGGAGGGGTACGACACCACGCTCGGTGAGCGGGGCTACTCGTTGTCGGGTGGCCAGCGCCAGCGCATCGCCATCGCGCGGGCCATCGTGGCCGACCCGAGGGTGCTGGTTCTCGACGACGCCACGTCGGCCGTTGACCCCACGAAGGAGCACGAGATCCGGGATGCACTGGCGACCGTGATGCGCGGCCGCACCACCATCGTGATCGCCCATCGTCCGGCCACCATCGAGCTCGCCGACCGTGCCGTGCTGCTGGACGGCGGCCGCATCGCGGCCTCGGGTTCGCACCGCGAGCTGCTCGACACGAACGCGCGCTACCGCGAGGTGCTGGCCGCCATGACCGAGAAGTCCGACGCCGGGGATGGTTCACCATGATGGCCATGCGTGGCGGTGGCGGCGGCATGGGTGGCGGCCGCGGCGGGGTGGACGAGGAGGACAAGCTCGACCGCGCCCAGACACGGGTCGTGTTGGTGCGCAGCCTGCGGATGGCGGGGGAGTTCCGCCGGAACGCGTTCCGGGCGTTCCTGCTGGTGTGCGTGACGGTGTCGTGCACGCTCGCGGGGCCGGTGCTGGTGCGCCACGGCATCGACGCCGGCATCAAGGGAGACGACCTACGGTCGCTGAACGTGGCCGTGGTCGCCTACATCGTCGTGGTGATCGTGAACTATGCGGCCAGCCGCATGCAGTACGTGCAGCTGAACGCCGCAGGCGAGGGGTTCCTGCAGATCATGCGCCGCAGGGTGTTCTCCCACATCCAGCGCCAGTCGATGTCGTTCTTCGACCGGGAGAAGGCCGGCGTGCTGGTGTCGCGCATGACCGCCGACGTGGAGTCGATGTCGGAACTCGTGCAGTTCGGCCTGATGCAGTTCCTGTCCTCGTTCCTGCTGCTGGTGTTCGCCCTCGTGCTGCTGCTCTCGATGTCGTGGGAGCTCACCCTCATCACGCTCATCGTGTTCCCGTTCATCATCGCCGCATCGGTGAAGTTCCAGCGGGACGCAAACAAGGCGTACCTCGAGGTGCGCGAGAAGGTGGGCGCAAACCTGTCGGCCCTGCAGGAAGGCATCACCGGGGTGCGCGTCATCCAGGCCTATGCCCGCGAGGACGAACAGATCCGCCGTTTCGAGGAGTCCAACAGGGCGCTGTTCCGCAGTCACCTGCACTCGGTGCGGGTGAGCACCTGGTACTTCGGCCTGATCGAGTTCTCGGGCATCGCCTCCACTGCGTTCGTGGTGGGAATCGGTGGGTGGCTGGTGCACCGCGGCGACGTGTCGCTCGGCACCGTGGTGGCCTTCGTGCTGCTGCTTGCACAGCTGTTCGACCCCGTGCAGCAGCTCTCACAGCTCTACAACACCCTGCAGTCGGCCGCCGCCGCCCTGCACAAGCTGTTCGGCATCCTCGACACCGTCCCCGACGTGGACGAGGCACCCGGCGCGGTCGACCTGCCGGCCGCGGGTGACCTCGTGGTGAGCGGTGTCACCTTCCGTTATGCGGGGGTGGAACGGGCGGCCCTCGACAATGTGTCGGTCTCCCTGCCGGCGGGAACACGCCTCGCTCTCGTGGGCCCCACGGGTGCGGGCAAGAGCACTCTCGCGAAGCTGATGGCACGCCTGTACGACCCGGTGGAGGGAACGGTGACCTTCGGCGGCACCGACCTGCGCCGCGCATCGATGAGGTCGCTGCGCGAGCGGATCGTGGTGATCCCGCAGGAGGGGTTCCTGTTCGACGGCAGCGTGCGCGACAACCTGCTGATCGCACGGCCCGAAGCAACGAACGACGAACTGCTCGCGGCGCTCACGTCGATCGGACTGCGCGACCGTTTCGAGGCGCTTCCCGAGGGGCTCGACACGCAGGTGCGCGAGCGCGGGTCGCGTCTGTCGGCGGGGGAGCGCCAGCTCGTGGCACTTGCGCGCGCAGCACTCGTCGACCCTGCCGTGCTGGTGCTGGACGAGGCCACGAGCAACCTCGACCCCGGCACCGAGATGCTGATCGAGGCGGCGCTCGACAGGCTGATGGCCGGCCGCAGCGTCATTGTGGTGGCGCACCGGCTCACCACCGTGCGCCGCGCCGACACCATCGCGGTGGTGAGCGATGCACGCATCACGGAGATCGGTTCGCACGACGAACTGATCGCGCTCGGCGGCCACTACGCCACCCTCGTGGCCAACTGGGAGAAGAGCCAGCCCGTCTGAGCCGGAGCCCGCCGCGTCGCCTAAGGGGCGAGCAGCACCCGCCCGAAGGCCTGTCGCGACTCGATGTAGCGGTGTGCGTCCTCCGCCTCGGCGAGCGCGAACACGCGGTCGGTGACCACGGTGAGCTCGCCGGAGGCGACGCGCGCGAGCAGTGAGTCGATCATGGCGTGGGTACGGGCAGGGTCGTGGCCCATCTCCGCACCGAGGAACACGCCCGTGATTCGCGCGTTCTTGCCCTTGATCATGCCGACGTCCGGCGGGCTCGGGTCACGGCCGGCGTCGCCCACCCAGCTGATGCGGCCGCGGTAGGCGAGTGCGGCAACACTCTGCTCGAGAGTCTTTCCGCCCACGGAATCCACCACGAGGTCGGCACCGCGGCCGTCGGTGGCCTCCATGACCTTCTTCGCGAGATCGTCACGCACGTAGTTGATGCCGTGGTCGCAACCGTGGGCGGTGAGACGGCCGAGACGGTCGTCGGATGATGCCGTGGCCAGCACGGTTGCACCCGCGCGCTTGGCAAGCTGGATGGCGGCGAGGCCCACGCCGCCTGCTCCTGCCTGCACAAGCACCGTCTCGCCGGGCTGTAGTCCGCCGAACTCGAAGAGGCAGTCGTGCGCGGTGCCGAACTCGATCGGTACGCCCGCTGCGATGTCGAGCGACATTCCGTCGGGCACCGCCCACACCGAGCCTGCGGGCACGCTGACAACCTCTGCATGCGAACCGAAACCCATCGTTGCCACGACAGGCTGGCCGGGGGAGAAACCGGTGACCCCGTCTGCAACCTCGCGCACGATGCCGGACGCCTGGTAGCCCACCACGTGCGGGTTCGTGGCGAGTACGCCGCGCGCACGGTGCAGCAGGTCCCCGCCCTGGATGCCGACGAAGGCGACGTCGATCAACACGCCGTTGCGACGCAGGGTCGGCTCGGGGATCTCCTCGTAGCGGAACACCTCGGGTCCGCCGGTGCGGTCATACACGGCTGCTTTCATGGCGCCGACACTATGTGCCTCAGCGAGCTACGAAGTACTTCGCGCGCGGGTGGTGGCAGATGATCGCCGAGGTGGTCTGCTCGGGCTGGTACTGCCAGCCGGTCTCCTCGCTCACCTCGATGCCGATGCGGCCGGCCTCGAGCAGGTCGGCAACCTTGGCGTTGTCCTCGAGGTCGGGGCATGCGGGGTATCCCCACGAGTAGCGGCCGCCGCGGTACTGCTGGCGGAAGAGCCCGGCGAGCGACGGGCCGTCCTCGTCGACGAAGCCCCACTCGGTGCGGATCCGGTGGTGCCAGTACTCGGCGAGCGCCTCGGCCATCTCCACACCGATGCCGTGCACCTTCATGTAGTCGTCGTAGCGGTTCTCGGCGAACAGGCCGGCTGCCTTCTCGCTGACGGGCTGGCCCATGGTGACTATGTGGAAGGCGGCCCAGTCGGCCTCGCCCGATGACACCGGGCGGAAGAAGTCCGCGATGCACAGCCACGGTTCCTCCTGCTGGCGCGGGTAGGTGAACCGGCAGCGCTCGACGGTGCGTGTCTCGTCGGTCCAGATCACGAGGTCGTTCCCGTCCGCGTTCGCGGGGAAGTACCCGTACACCACCTGGGGCACCAGCCACCCTTCTGCCTTCGCGGTGGCGATCTGCTCGCGCAGGATCGGCCTGATGCGTGCCTTGAAGTCGTCGTCGGACTCACCGTTCTCGGGGCGGTACTGCCACTGGTTGCGGAACAGTGCGGTCTCGTTGATCCACCCGGCGATCTCGTCGATGCCGATTCCCTTCACCACCCTGCTGCCGAGGAACGGGGGAACGAACACGGGGTTGTCCACGGCCGCCTCGGGGGAGCGCGCCGGCAGGTCGGCGGGGTCGACGGTCTTCTTCTCGGGTCGGGGCACGAGGCGCTCCGTCGGCTTGCGGCCGAAGTCGGGGTCGTCGGCGCCCGTCCGCTTCATGTCCATCAACCTGTCGAGGGTGGCGAGGCCCTCGAAGGCATCGCGGCCGTAGAACACGCGCCCCTCGTACACCCTGCGGAGGTCCTGCTCCACGTAGCTGCGGGTGAGCGCGGCACCGCCGAGCAGCACCGGCACCCCGCTCATGCCGGTCGAGTTCATCTCCTCGAGGTTCTCGCGCATGATGATCGTGCTCTTCACGAGCAGGCCCGACATGCCGAGCGCGTCCGCGCCGACCTCACGCACCTTGTCGAGCATCTCCTGGATGCCGATCTTGATGCCGATGTTGTGCACCTCGTAGCCGTTGTTCGTGCAGATGATGTCGACCAGGTTCTTGCCGATGTCGTGCACGTCGCCCTTCACCGTGGCGAGCACCAGTTTCCCCTTGCTGGTCGCCGCTCCCGCGCGGTCCATGTGCGGCTCCAGGTGCGACACGGCCATCTTCATGGTCTCGGCGCTCTGCAGCACGAAGGGCAGCTGCATCTGTCCGCTGCCGAACAGTTCGCCGACCTCGCGCATGCCGTCGAGGAGGATCTCGTTGATGATGTCGAGTGGCGCGATGCCCTGCGTCATGGCCCGGTCGAGGTCGTCGGTGAGACCGTCCCGGTCGCCGTCGATGATGCGCTGGCGCAGGATGCGCTCGACGGTCCAGTCGCTGCGGTCCTCCTTCACGGCGGCAACCGACGACACGCCCTCGAACATCGCCATCAACGCGTGCAGCGGGTCGTAACCCTCGCGCCGACGGTCATAGATGAGGTCGAGGCATGCCTCCTTCTGCTCCTCGGGGATGCGTGACATCGGGAGGATCTTCGAGAAGTGCACGATGGCGGAGTCGAGGCCGTTGTTGCGGGCCTCCTGCAGCATCACGCTGTTCAGCACCTGCCGGGTGGCGGGGTTGAGGCCGAAGGACACGTTCGATAGACCCAGGGTGGTCCACGCGCCCGGGATCTCCGCCTTGATGCGTGCGATTGCGTCGATGGTGTGCATCGCGTCCTTGCGGAGGTCCTCGTCACCCGTGCCGAGCGGGAAGGTGAGGGGGTCGAAGATGAGATCCCCGGCGGACAGCCCGTAGCGGTCGACCGCGATGCGGTGGAGCCGGTGCGCGATTTCCATCTTCCATTCCACGTCGCGGGCCTGGCCGCGCTCGTCGATCAGCAGGCAGATGACAGCCGCGCCGTAGTCACGGGCAAGCGTGAAGACGCGGTCGAGCCTGCTGCCCGGTGCCTCGCCGTCCTCGAGGTTGGCGGAGTTCAGGATGCAGCGGCCGCCGGCGAACTGCAGGCCGGCCTCCATCACCTGTGGTTCGGTGGAGTCGAGCACCAGCGGAACGCTCGCCTGGGTGGCGAAGCGGGACGCGACCTCGTGCATGTCCACCGTTCCGTCGCGGCCCACGTAGTCGACGCACACGTCCAGCACATGCGAGCCCTCGCGTATCTGCTCCGTCGCCATGCGCACGCAGGAGTCCCAGTCACCCGCCAGCATCGACTCGCGGAACGCTTTCGAACCGTTCGCGTTCGTGCGCTCGCCGATGATGAGGAACGAGTTCTCCTGGGCGAGCGGCACGGGGGAGTACAGGGAGGTGACGCTGGGCTCGGGTGCCGGAGTGCGCCGCGCCGGGGGCACACCACGCACGGCCTCCACCACGCGGCGCAGGTGCTCCGGTGTGGTGCCGCAGCAGCCCCCCACGATGGTGATGCCGAGTTCCTGCACGTGGCGGCGGTGGTACTCGGCGAGCTGTTCGGGTGTGAGGTCGTAGTGGGTGCGGCCGTCCACCACGCTCGGCAGGCCGGCGTTCGGCAGCACGCTCACGGGGATCCCCGAGTTCGCCGACAGGTACCGGAGGTGCTCCTGCATCTCGGCGGGCCCGGTGGCGCAGTTGATGCCGATGGCATCGGGCCGCATCGCCACGAGCGAGTGGTATGCGGCGCCGATCTCGGTGCCCACCAGCATGCGGCCCGTGGTCTCGATGGTGACCTGCACCTGGATCGCAACCGTGCGCCCCACGGTTGCCATTGCGCGTCGGCACGCCTGCATCGCGGCCTTCACCTGGAGGAGGTCCATGCAGGTCTCGATGAGGAAGAGGTCGCAGCCGCCCTCGAGGAGCCCGACGGCCTGCTCCACGTACGCGTCGCGCAGCTCGGCGAAGGAGATGTGGCCGAGGGATGGCAGCTTCGTGCCGGGCCCGATGGAGCCCGCGACATACCGGGGCCGACCGTCGGCCGCCTCGAACTCATCACACACACGCCTCGCGATCGCGGCCGCCTGCATGTTGATCTCGTGCGCCTTCTCGGGGATCGCGTACTCGGCGAGCACCGTGGAGAAGGCGCCGAAGGTGGCGGTCTCCACCGCGTCCACCCCGGCCTCGAGGAAGGCCCTGTGCATCTTCTCGATCACGTCCGGCCGGGTGAGCACGAGCATCTCGTTGCAGCCCTCGAGCGAGCCCCCACCGAAGTCGTCCGGGCCGAGGTCGAGGCCCTGCACGAAGGTGCCGAACGCACCGTCGAAGACGACCACTCGCTCCCTGATGGCCTCGGTGTACGGCTGGCGCGACATGACAACGGGAACGCTACTGGCGTGACCGATGTTCGGCCGTGGTTCACCCCTTTCGTGCGGTCGTGCCAATAGTCTTGGCGCCTCATGGCACGCCCGAAGATCTACACGCGCGAGGGTGACGACGGCACCACCGGCCTCTTCTACGGGGGCCGCGTCCCGAAGGACTCCGAGCTGCCCCGCGCGTACGGTGCCGTCGACGAGGCGCAGTCCGTCATCGGTCTCGTGCGGGTCGCCGCGGGCCACGGCAGCGAGGTCGACGCCATCGTGGTGCCGATCATGCGCGACCTGTGGGTGCTGATGGCCGAGCTCGCCACACTTCCCGAGAACCGCCACAAGCTCGACCCCGGCCGCAGCTGCGTCACGAGCGAGATGGTCGACCGTCTCGAGACCGTGATCGACGACCTCGACACCCGGTTCGAGCCACCCACCGAGTTCGTGGTGCCGGGCGAGCACCCGGTGGCGGCATGGCTGGACTTCGCCCGAACCACCGTGCGCAGGGCGGAGCGGCAGGCCTACGGTGCGGCGCCCCCGCCGAGCTACGTCGTTCCCTACCTGAACCGCCTCTCCGACCTTCTCTGGACGATGGCGCGGTGGCAGGAGGGCGAGTCACGCCCCGTGCGCAGCATCTGACGGCGCTGCCGCGACCGTCCGCCCCTCCGCTGTCCGCTCGTAGAGTGGGGACATGCGTACCTCCTTCTCCGTCGCGAAGTCCGTCCCCGCCACCGCAGCCGTCGTTGCGATCCCCGTCGCAGCCGAGGGCCCCCTGCCGAAGGACCTCGGTCTCAGCCGGGCCCAGCTCGCTGCCATGGGATTCGAGGGCAAGATGTGCTCGACGCTCGCACTGCCGCCGGCCAAGGGTTCGAAGCAGGCCCGCGTGCTGGTGGGCATCGGCTCGCCGCGCGAGCTGAACGAGGCCGCACTGCGCAACATCGGCGCCGCAGCAGCACGGGCGTGCTCACGCCACAAGTCGATGGCCACCACGCTGGCCGGGGTCGGCAGGGTGAACAAACGCACCGGCACCAAGGCACTCGTCGAGGGCATTGCGCTCGCCCTGCACCGCTGGACCGAGCTGAAGAAGGACAAGTCCACCGTGTCGGCGCTGGTCGACGTGACGGTGGTGAGCGACTCCCCGGAGGTGCGCGCCGGTGTCGCCGACGGAACCGCCACGTCGCGCGCAGTCACCATGGCGCGCGACTGGGCCAACACCCCGCCCTCGCACCTCACCGCCACCAGGTTCGCGAACGAAGCCGTGAAACTGGCGAAGGCATCAGGCCTGCGCTCCACCGTGTATGACAAGAAGCAGCTGCAGGAGATGGGCTGCGGCGGCATCGTCGGGGTGAACGCGGGAAGCGTCGAGCCGCCCCGCGTGGTGAAGCTGGTCTGGGCGCCGGCAGGTGCCAAGACGAAGGTCGTGCTGGTGGGCAAGGGCGTGATGTACGACTCCGGCGGTATCTCGCTGAAGCCGAGCGACGCGAGCCATGCCAGCATGAAGATGGACATGAGCGGCGCCGCCGCGGTGCTGGCCACGATGAGCGCACTGAAGGCGCTGAAGGTGAAGACGCACGTGACCGCGTACCTCATGTGCACCGACAACCTGCCGAGCACGCCGGCCATGCGCTTGCCGAGGGCCGCCA
>JBJTFB010000093.1:0-3417 GCA_046093205.1 Acidimicrobiales bacterium | reverse complement strand
TCATCACGAACGACGGCAACATCACCCCGGTCGCGCCGTTCGAGCTCGCGGCATCCGTCGCGGTGTCGGGGCCGGCGATGTGGGCCGTTGCGGTGGTGGGCGCGGTGTTCCTCGGCGCCGCGTACCCCGCGATGGCGGTGTACCGCGGTGAGCTCTTCCCCACCCACCAGCGTGGGCTCGCGGGGGGCCTCATCATGACCTCGTCGCTCGTGGGGGGAAGCTTCGGTCTCATCGGGGCGGGCCGCATCGTGGACTCCGGCACCTCGTACGGCACGGTGATGCTGTGGCTCGCGCTGTTCCCGGCGGCGGCATCGGTGCTGGTGTGGTTGCGCTACCCGGAGACGGCGCACCTCACCCTCGAGGAGATCAACCCCGAGGACGCCGCCCCGTCAACCACCCGCTGACCTCCAGCGCAACCGACTCATCGCATCCGCGCAGGTCGTGACCCTTCCCGTCCAGGAACACCCATGTCACCCCGCCCGGCACCCTGCGGAACGCCCTGCGTAGTTCCGCGGGTGTGCCGAACGTGTCCTTCGTCCCGCTGATGCACAGCACCGGCACGTTCACGTCCGGCAGGTGGGCCGTGCGCTTCTTCTCGGGCTGTGCCGGCGGGTGCAGCGGGTACGACACCAGCACGAGTGCAGCCGCTCGCAGCGGGTCGTCGGGGTCCGCCACCGCCATCGAGCACATGCGTCCGCCCATCGACCTTCCCCCGATTGCGATGCGCGACGTGGGAACACCGAGCGCACGCGCGAATGCGCGGACCTCCTCCTTCACGCATGCGACCAGCACCGGCGCACGGTCTGGTGCCCTGCGTCCGGCCCGCCTGTAGGGAAAATCGACCCTGCGCACGGGAAGCGGCGACAGCGCCCCCTCCATCGCGACGAGCGAGGGATGGTCCGCGGACGACCCCGCACCGGGGAACAGGACGACACCGGCCGGTTTCCTCATCGCCGCGTCCCCATCAAATTGAGTCGAGCAGCACCCGACGGGCCTCGGTGATGTCGAGGATCATCTTGTGGGCCGTCGTGCTGTCGCCGCCGTGGTCGGGGTGCGCGCGACGGAGACTCTCGCGGTAACGGGACATCACCTCGCGCCGCGACACGCCCACGGTGCCACCGGGGAACCCGAGCACGTCGAGCGCCCATGCACGCGGGTCGGCAAGTGCGTTCACATCGGACGATGTGGTGCCGGCGAGGTGCGCGATGAATGCCTTCCCGATCGGGCCGCGCCACACCAGCGAGCGACGCAACGACGTGACCACCTGCCGGCGTGCCGACACCTCGAGACGCTCGGCCGCGTACACCGCACCGAGCACCTGCTGCAACGGGGTGCCCTGCGTGGAGAGGTCGAAGACGATCTCGTCACCGTCGCGCAACAGGCGGTGGGTGCTGAGCGACAGTCCGTGACGGTCGACCTGGAACCGGTGGCGGAGTCGGGGCTGGGGCACGCGGTCACCGCGTTCCACCTGGCCGAGCAGGCGGCGCACGTCGACGATGACGTCGTCGTCGAGTTCCGCGGCATGCCCTGCCACGACGGCCCCGAGGAGCACCCCGCCGAAGCCCGGCGCGGGGTCGCACGGCAGCACGAGACGACCGAGAGAGATGCGCCGGGTCGGCGCGAGCGGGCGCGAGTGGAAGATCTCGAGCTCTGCCAGCACCATGTTCCCGAACCTACCGACACACCCTCTGCGTATCTTCTGTGACGCATCACGAGTGCCGCGGGAAACCGCGGTCAGCAACCGAGCCGGACCGGCCACGGTGCTTGCACCCGGGGCGGTGGGCTTTCCTCCTTTCGCCGCCGTCCCGGGTGGATGCGACCCGAGCGGTCACCCAGCCGCGCGGGTACAAGTGCCGCGGTCCGGTCCCCGACACACGGGGGACCACCCGTCAGGAGCGGGCGACGTACTCCTCGACGAACGAGTGAGCAATCTCGAACTCGCGTGCGATGTTCGCGGGGTCGCGGAAACCGTGGCCCTCGCCCGGCATCATCACCACCTCCACCGAGCCCCCGGCCGCCGTGACTGCATCGCGCAGCCGCTCCGAGTGCGCGGGCACCACCAGTTCGTCCCGGTCACCGTGGAACGTGAGCACCGGCACAGCAATGAGATGCCCGGGTGATGCCACCGGGGACACCGCGGTGTCCCCCACCAGACGCCGGTTGTAGTGACCCTCGAAGGCATCGGGTGTCGCGAGCAACAGCGAGAGGTCGGTGACCGGGTACGCCACCACCACGCACGCTGCGAGCCCCGCGTGACGTGCGGCAGCGGAGAGAACACTGAGCCCCCCGGCGCTGCTGCCCATCAGCACGGTGCGGCCCGCCGTGATGCCGAGCACTGCCCGCGCGTGACGAGCCACGAGCGCGGTGTCGTCGGCGTCAACAGCGCCCCACCCGCCCTCGAGCGCGAGCCGGTGGGAACGACCGTGACCGGTGCTGCCGCGGTGGTCGGGCACCGCGATCGTCCATCCCCGCGACAGCCACCAGGTGAAGCGCGGCCGCCACGTGACCTGCCACTGGTCCGTCGGGCCCCCGTGCACCCACACGATGAGCCGGCCGTTCGGTCTCGCCGGTCGGTAGAGACGCCACGGCACGGAGTCGGCCGAGTGAACGGTGGGTTCCACGAGCTCGTCGTCGAAGTCACGCCACGCGGGCGACGCCGGCCCCCACACGAAACGACGCCGAGGCGACGACGGGTCCGACATGTCGTAGGCCACCACCTGCTGCGGGGTGCGCGCACCCGAACGCACGGCAGCGAGCGTGTCCCCGCTCCATGACACGCACCCGTGCACTGCCCGGCCCACCTGCACGCGCTCACCGGTCGCGCGGTGCATCACCCACAGCGAACCGAACCCCGATTCGTTCCGCGTGTAGGCAACCATCGTCGCGTCGTCGTTCAGGCACCACGTTCTCTGGCCCGGGCCCCACGTGGGCCCGCCGTGTTCGAGGGCGTCATCCTCTGCGGCACCGTCGACCGTCACGTTCCACGCACCGGTTGCGTCGGTCACGACCCCGAACGAGCCGGCGCGGCCGTGCGGCTGCTGCACACCGACACCGTCAGTCTCCCCCGCACCCACGAGTCCGCTGCGGGTCCACGCCATCTCCGGTCGCGTCCATCTGTGCGCGGTTGCCACGTTGCCGTTCCAGGCGGCGTCCATCACGAAGCCGTCGGTCTCGAGGTGCACCGTGTGCACACGGCCGTCGCCGGACATGACGGCGAGCTCGCACCAGTCCGCCACGGCCGCGAGCGACGCGCCGTCGGGCGAATGGCACGGGCCCCACCACCTGCGCCCCGCGGGGAATGCGATCTGCTCGATGCGCGAGGGGCTCTCCGTCCAGCGGTGCAAAGTGCCGTCGGCCGCCGCGGACACGAGCGATCCTCCGTCGGGGTGCCAGTCGGGCACGCCGCCGGACATGCCG
>JBJTFB010000092.1:0-10943 GCA_046093205.1 Acidimicrobiales bacterium | reverse complement strand
TAGTTGCGGTAGTTCGGCAGCGACACGTACCCGGTGAGGGTCTTGCGGTTCACCGCGCGGGCGGCATCACGGTCGTCGTCGATGACCGTGGGGATCATGTTCGACAGGAAGAAACCCTCCCTGCGCGCCGCGGGCACCGCGGACAGCTGCGGAGCGATGTGGCTGAGCGAGGCGTTCGCCCAGATCGCACCGTCGGCGATCTCGGTGGCGAGGTGCAGCATGCGGTCCCGCAGTGTGGCGAGATACAGCGGGGGGAGCGCACCACCGAACTTCTCGTTCGCCCGCATCGCCTCGACGTAGTGGCGGATGTCGGACAGCGGCCTGCCGGTTTCCACGCCGAGACGTGCGGTGACGGGACCGTGGCTCACCCCGATGCCGAAACGGAACCGACCGCCCGACACCTCGTTGATGTGGGAGCAGGTGTTCGCAGCCTCGACGGGGTGGCTGTAGTAGATGGGCTGGATGGAGGTCCAGTACGGGATGGTGGACGTGACGTGCGCAAGCGACACGCAGAGCCCCATGGTTCCGCCGAGACTCGGGCAGGCGATCCCGGAGAAGCCCCGTCGTTCGGCCTCGACGGCGATGTCGAGCATTGCCTGCCTCTTGCCGGCCGTTGCGACGATGGACAGGGCAGGACGGGAGTTCGGTTCAGCGGACATGGCAGTACCGTAGCCCCATGCTGCGCGTCGGGATGGTGTGTCCCTACAGCCTCTCGGTGCCGGGCGGAGTGCAACAGCAGGTGCTCGGCCTCGCCCGGGCGATGCGTGCGAAGGGGCACGAGGTGCGTGTGCTCGGCCCGTGCGACGGACCTCCGCCCGAGAGTTTTGTCACCCCGCTCGGCAACAGTCTCCCGACGGCAGCCAACGGTTCGATTGCACCCCTCGCACCCGACGTGCCCGCTGCACTGCGCACGATCCGCGCGCTGAACGACGAGGCGTTCGACGTGCTGCACGTCCACGAGCCGCTCGTGCCGGGTCCGTCACTCAGTGCGGTGCTCATGAAGCTGGCACCGGTCGTCGCCACGTTCCACTCGGCGGGTGACTCCGCGGCGTACCGCGTGTTCAACCGGCAGCTCACCCGCATCGCGTCCCGCATCGACATCCGGGTCGCGGTGTCGAAAGATGCGGTGGAACTCGCCCGGCGCTACGTGGGCGGGGAGTACGAGGTTCTGTTCAACGGGATTGAGCTCGAGGTGTTCGACGGGCCGGACCTCCCGCGCGAGAACGCGATCTTCTACATCGGCCGGCACGAGCCCCGCAAGGGACTCGGTGTGCTCCTGGAGGCGATGGCACACCTTCCTGCGGACGTTCGCCTGTGGGTCGCCTCCGAGGGGCCCGAGACCGCGGAACTGAAGGCACGGCACCGCGACGACACGCGCATCGAGTGGCTCGGCCGCATCACGGATGCGGAGAAGATCCGCCGGTTGCGCACCGCCCGCGCATTCTGTGCCCCCTCGCTGCGCGGGGAGTCGTTCGGCATCGTGCTTCTCGAGGCGATGGCATCGTCGGTCCCGGTGGTGGCGAGCAACATCGACGGGTACACGAACGTGGCCTCACACGACGTCGACTCGATCCTGGTCGAGCCACAGAACCCCGAAGCACTCGCTGCCGCACTCGCGCGGGTCCTTGCCGACCCCCGTCTCTCCTTACGACTCGTGGCGGCCGGCGTGGAGAAGGCGAAGAAATACTCCATGGACACGCTCGCCGACAACTATGTGGAGATCTACCGGCGTGCCCTCGTGCTCGAGGCGAGCGACGTCACCGTCATCGAGGTGCCCCGTATGCTGAGGCGGTTCGAGGGCCGGTTCCTGCGCCGTTCCCGACCGGCACGCAACGCGCCGGGACGCTGACCAGCAGGGGAGAGTCATCATGGGCACCGGTGTCATCGTTCTGGTCGTCGTCCTCGTCGTGCTTCTCGCCGGCGTGCTTCTGTACAACTCGCTCATCCAGCGGCGCAACAGGGTCGACAACGCCTGGTCGCAGATCGATGTGCAACTGAAACGTCGACTCGACCTCATCCCGAACCTCGTGGAGACCGTGAAGGGTTATGCCGAGCACGAGAAGTCCACGTTCGATGCGGTCATCACCGCACGTCAGGCGGCGCTCTCGGCTCCGTCCACTCCGGTGGCCCAGGCGAGTGCCGACAATGCCGTCACCGGTGCGTTGCGGCAGCTGTTCGCCCTCTCCGAGGCGTACCCCGACCTCAAGGCGAACCAGAACGTCCTCGCACTGCAGGAGGAACTCACGGCCACCGAGGGCAGGGTTGCCTATGCGCGCCAGTTCTACAACGACGAGGTGCTCGGCCTGAACAACGCGATCCAGAAGATCCCCGGGGTCTTCGTGGCGCGCCTGGCCGGCATCGGACCCCGCGAGTACTTCGAGGCGGGGCCGGCGGCGCAGGAGCCCCCGAAAGTCACCTTCTGACACCGCTGCCTTCCTAGGCTCGGGTACCCATGCACGATCTCATCGCATCCAACAAGCGCCGCACCGCGCTTCTCATGACGACGTTCGTCGTGCTGCTGCTCCTCGTCGGAGCCGCGGTGGGAGTGCTGATCGGTCAGGGGACCCTCGGCACCGTCGTCGCGCTGGCCGTCGCGGGTGCCATGGCCTTCGGTTCGTACTGGAAGGCCGACCGCATCGCCCTCGCGGTGAGCCGCGCCAGGCCGGCCGATCCCGTGACGTACGCGAGGCTCCACAACCTGGTGGAGGGTCTCTGCATCGCGGGCGGACTGCCCAAGCCCGGTGTCTACGTGATCGAGGACCCCGCACCGAACGCCTTCGCCACCGGCCGCAACCCCCAGCACGCCGCGATCGCCGTGACCACCGGCCTGCTCGACCGGATGAACAGGGTGGAACTCGAGGGGGTCGTGGCCCACGAACTGTCCCACATCCGCAACTACGACATCCTGGTGTCCACCCTCGCCGTCACGCTGGTGGGTGCCGTGGCGATGCTCGCCGACCTCGCGATGCGGATGATGTGGTGGAACGGCGGGCGCGTGGCACGCGATGGTGACCGCCGCGACTCCTCGAACCCGCTCGCGCTTGTCGGTCTCGTGCTGTTGATCGTCGCCCCGCTCCTCGCGCGGCTCATGCAGGCCGCGGTGAGCCGCAACCGGGAGTCGTTGGCCGACGTGTCGGCGTGCCAGATGACCCGCTACCCACCCGGCCTGATCGCTGCGCTCGAGAAACTGCGCGAGGACGTGACGGTCACCCACTCTGCCTCGATGGCCACGGCCCACATGTGGATCGAGCAGCCGATGTCGGGTGTGGGTGACGACGGCAGGTGGCCTCGGTTGCATAGTCTCTTCAACACGCACCCCCCGCTCGAGGAGCGGATCGCACGACTGAAGGAACTGTGAGATGAGAACGCACCGCAGCAAGAAGACAGCATTCGCCGTGGCCGCCGCACTGCTGGCACCCGTGCTTGCGTCATGCGGCGGTGGCTCCGGGGATGCCGCCACCACGGACCCCGCAGCCGGGGCCGACACCACGGTGTCCGTCGCGCCGCCCACCCTGTACCCGCTCACCGGTCAGCCGGTGGACGACCCCGCGAAGGCCGTCCGGCCCGCCCTGGTGGCAAAGATCGACAACCACCCGAACGCGCGCCCGCAGGCGGGTCTGAACAAGGCCGACATCGTCATCGAGGAGAACGTGGAGGGCCTCACCCGCTTCGCCGCCGTGTTCCACAGCGAGGGCAGCGACCCCGTCGGCCCGCTCAGGAGCGGCCGCACACAGGACAAGATCTTCCTCGGCTCGTACAACAAGCCGCTCTTCATGTGGAGCGGTGGCAACTACCGCGTCACCCAGGTGATCAACCGCAGCGACCTCGTGAACATCGGCCACTCCGCGTCGAAGGGGAAGGCCGGGTACTACCGCGAGAAGGCGCGCAAGATCCCGCACAACCTCTACGCCAGCACCACCAAGGGCTGGTCGCTCGCCCCCGAGGGTTCCGGCCCGCCCCCCTCGCAGTTCCTCTTCCGCGGTGTGAGTGATGCCATGCCCACCACGGCCGCACCGGTCGACGGTGCCAAGGTTCACATGTACAACGTGAAGGTGTACTGGAAGTGGGACGCGGCCGCCGGCCAGTTCGTCCGCTTCACGGAGAACCTCAAGCGCGAACTCGAACCCCACATGTCGGCCGAGGGTGTGACGCCCGTCGACCAGGTGAACGCGAAGAACGTCATCGTCCTGTACTGCACCTACAAGCGCAGCTGGGCCGACCGCAAGAGCCCCGAGGCGCAGACGACCGGCAAGGGCACGGGCTTCGTGCTCACGAACGGCTCCATCATCCCGATCAACTGGGAGCGCGCCGAGCAGAAGGACGTGTTCACCTTCACTGACTCGAACGGTGCGGTGGTGCGCATGACCCCCGGCCGCACCTGGATCGAGCTCGCCTTCAAGAACACGCTCGCGAAGGTCGACCCGGGAGTCGACCCGAAGAAGGTGGCCTGGCCGGCCATCTGACCGGTCGGCGGTCTCCCCGTCCGGCGTCGGTACGCTTCGGGGCATGACCTCTACCCCTGACCAGTCCGTCGGAACGGCGCGTGTGAAGCGCGGCCTTGCCGAGATGCTGAAGGGCGGCGTCATCATGGACGTCGTCACCCCCGAGCACGCGCGCATCGCCGAGGACGCCGGTGCGTGCGCGGTCATGGCGCTGGAGCGCGTGCCCGCCGACATCCGTCGCGACGGTGGTGTCGCGCGCATGAGTGACCCCGAGATGATCGAGGGCATCCAGGCCGTCGTGCGCATCCCGGTGATGGCGAAGGCACGCATCGGCCATTTCGTCGAGGCACAGATCCTCGAGTCTCTCGGGGTCGACTTCGTCGACGAGTCCGAGGTGCTGACGCCGGCCGACGAGACGCACCACATCGACAAGTTCGCCTTCACCGTCCCGTTCGTGTGCGGCGCCACCAACCTCGGGGAGGCCCTGCGCCGGGTGAGCGAGGGAGCCAGCATGATCCGCTCCAAGGGCGAGGCCGGCACCGGCAACATCGTGGAGGCCGTGCGGCACCTGCGCTCGATCCTCGGTGACATCCGCAAGATCACCCAGGCCGACCAGGCCGAACTGTTCCAGTGGGCCAAGCAGCTGCAGGCACCGCTGCCCCTCGTCCAGGAGGTCGCAGAGACGGGCCGTTTCCCCGTGCCGATCTTCTGTGCCGGAGGGATTGCCACACCCGCCGACGCCGCACTCGCCATGCAGCTCGGTGCCGAGGCCGTGTTCGTGGGCTCGGGCATCTTCAAGAGTGACGATCCCGCACCGCGTGCGAAGGCGATCGTGGAGGCCACCACTCACTTCCGTGACCCGCAGATCCTCGCGAAGGTGAGTCGCGGGCTCGGTGCCCCCATGACGGGCATCGGCATCGACGAACTGCTCCCTGCCGAGCGCTTCGCCCAGCGCGGCTGGTGACACTCGGTGCCGGGTTCCGACGGGAGGCCCCCAGGTGAACCCCGTCATCGGTGTCCTCGCGTTGCAGGGAGCGTTCGCGGCACACATGGAGGTGCTGGGCTCGATTGGTGTGCGCTCCGCAGAGGTGCGGACCACCGCTGACCTCGCCCGCGTCGACGCACTCGTCCTGCCCGGGGGCGAGTCAAGCACCATGTGGATGCTGCTCGAGTCCACCGGTCTCGCGGATGCCGTTGAGCAACGCGTCACGGGGGGCATGGCGGTGTTCGGCACCTGCGCGGGGATGATCCTCCTGGCGGCACGCATCCTCGACGGTCGGGAGGACCAGTCGAGTTTCGCGGCGATCGACATCGACGTGCGCCGCAACGCCTACGGCCGCCAGGTGGATTCCTTCGAGGCTGACCTCCACACCGCGGTGGGTGACGTGAGGGGGGTCTTCATTCGGGCGCCGCGCATCGAGCGGGTGGGGGAGGGCGTCGAGGTCCTGGCGCGCCACGGCGACGAACCGGTGCTTGTGCGTTCGGGCAGTGCCCTGGCCGCATCGTTCCATCCCGAACTCTCGGGGGACGGCGCGTTGCACCGCTACTTTGTGTCCACCGTCAGGGAACCGGGAAGGGTCTGAGCATGTCGGGTCACTCGAAATGGGCGACGATCAAGCACAAGAAGGGCGCGGCCGACAAGGCCCGCGGGAAGCTGTTCGCGAAACTCGCACGACAGATCGAGGTCGCGGCCCGGCTCGGCGGGGGCGACATCGACTCCAACGCCACGTTGCGCACGCAGGTCCTGAAGGCGAAGGCCGCCCAGATGACGAAGGACGCCATCGACCGTGCGATCAAGCGCGGCACCGGTGAGACGGGTGCAACGAACTACGAGTCGATCACGTACGAGGCATACGCGCCCGGCGGCGTTGCGATGCTCATCGAGGTTCTCACCGACAACCGCAACCGAACTGCCTCCGACGTACGGTCGATCTTCACCAAGATGGGTGGTGCGATGGCCGAACCCGGTGCGGTGGGCTGGCAGTTCTCCCGCCGGGGTGTCGTGCTCGTGGGCGGGGACACCGACGAGGACACCGTCGTCTCCGCGGCACTCGAGGCGGGGGCCGACGATGTGGAGCGCGACGGCACGACGTGGCGCGTTCTCACCGACCCCTCGCAGGTCTACGATGTGAAGGACGCGCTCGAGAGCTCCGGGGTTGCGGTGCTCTCGGCCGAGAGCACCATGGTCTCCTCCACCACCATCGAGGTGTCCGACAGGGATGATGCCCGCAGCATCCTGCGGATCATGGATGCCCTGGACGACAATGATGACGTGCAGGACGTGTTCGCCAACTTCGACATCCCGGAATCGATCATGGAGGAGGTCGGCTGATGGCCGTCGGCATAGGGGACATCGCCCCGGATTTCACGCTTCCCGGTACCGGGGGCGCCAACCACACGTTGTCGTCGTACAGGGGCAGGGCGGTGGTGATCGTGTTCTACCCGGGCGATGACTCCCCGGTGTGCACGAAGCAGTTGAACTCGTACAACGACGAGCTCGCGGAGTTCAACAACGTGGGTGCCCAGGTTCTCGCGATCTCCGCCCAGGACGTGACGAGTCACGACTTGTTCTCCGGGAAGCACGGGTTCGGTTTCCCGCTCCTCGCCGACGTGGACAAGAAGGTCGCCGATGCGTACGGCACGGTCGGCCCGCTCGGATTCCCCCGGCGCAGCGTGTTCGTGGTCGACGCCGGCGGAGTGATCCGCTACGCGCACCGCGCCATTGCCGGGCTGACCTATCGGCCCGTGTCGGAACTGGTCGCCGCCGTCGAGGAGGCCAACCGGCAGGCCTGAGGGCCCCTGACAGCCGTGGGCTCGGCCCCGGGGGTGCACCTCCCGCAGGAACCCTGCGGTTAGAGTGCAAACATATGTTCGCTCACCACACGGTGCCGGGTGACCCGCGTGGGGGACGTCCTCTGGATGGGGTCGTCCTCGGGATCGACCCGGGTCTCACCCGGTGTGGATATGCGCTGCTCCAGCCGGGCCAGGGGGGTGCAGTGCGCGCCGTGGCCATGGGGGTGATTCGCACTTCTGCCGCCGACCCGCTCCCGCGGCGGCTCGCCGACCTGCAGTCCGAGGTGGACTCGCTCATCCGAGAGCACGGACCATCGTCGGTGGCCGTCGAGCAGGTGTTCTTCCAGACGAATGTCCGCACGGCGATGTCGGTCGGCCAGGCGAGTGGCGTCGTGCTCGCGCTCGCGGCGGCATCGGGCTGCACCGTCGCGCAGTACACACCGTCCCAGGTGAAGGACGCCGTGGCCGGTTGGGGAGGGGCAGGCAAGGAGCAGGTCCAGAGGATGGTGCAGAAGCGGCTCGGTCTCGCGTCGCTGCCGAAGCCCGCGGACGCCGCCGATGCAGCGGCCATCGCGATGTGCCACATCTCCGTGGCGCCGTTCACACGGTCGCGCGAGGCCGCCGCGGCGAGGGGACGCTCGCGGTGATCGGCAGCCTCCGCGGAACCGTCCTTGAGCGCATCCCCCCGTCGGTGCTGCTCGTCGAGGTGGCCGGGGTCGGTTACCTGTGCAACGTCGCCCCGTCCACGTTTGCCGAACTCGAACCCACCGTCGAGGTGTTCCTGCACGTCCATCACCACATCCGCGAGGACGCCCAGACTCTGTACGGGTTCCGCACGCGTGCCGAGCGCGACGCATTCGACATGCTCATCGACACGCACGGAGTCGGACCGGCGATGGCCATGAGCATCCTTTCGGTGTTCACGCCACAGGCTCTCGCCACGGTCATCGCATCGGGTGACACTGCCGCACTCACCTCCGTGCCGGGTGTGGGACGGAAGACCGCGGAGCGGCTCATGGTGGAACTGAAGTCGAGACTTTCGGGGGGTCTCGCCGACGTCTCCGCAGCAGTTGCGGGTATCCACTCGGTCACCGCCGACGTCCGCGAGGCACTCGCTGCGCTCGGCTACTCGGCCGAGGAGATCCGGGAAGCGATGCGGCAGGTGGCGAACGTCGAGAACAGCGAGACCATGCTGCGAGATGCGCTCGCGCTCCTGGGGGCCCGCCGTGCGGGATGAGTTCCTCGACCCGGGTCTCCAGTCGGATGCTGAGCAGGGTGACGAGTCCGGACTGCGACCGCGCGAACTCGCCGACTTCGTGGGTCAGAGGGAACTGAAGGAGCACCTCGACATCGTTCTCGGGGCCGCCCGCCAGCGCGGCCAGGCTGCCGACCACATCCTCCTCGCGGGCCCGCCTGGGCTCGGCAAGACAACCCTGGCCGGTATCGTCGCCGCCGAGATGGGGGTGGCGTTGCATGTCACGAGCGGGCCCGCACTGGAGCGCGCCGGTGACCTCGCATCGATCCTTACCAAGCTGCAGGAAGGCGATGTTCTCTTCATCGACGAGATCCACCGTCTGTCGCGCACCGTGGAGGAGATCCTCTACCCGGCCATGGAGGACTACCAGATCGACATCGTGGTGGGGAAGGGGCCGTCGGCGTCCTCGATACGTCTCACGTTGCCGCGGTTCACGCTGGTCGGTGCCACCACCCGCACGGGAATGATCACGGGGCCGCTGCGTGACCGGTTCGGGCTCGTAGCACGCCTCGAGTACTACGACGACGACGAGTTGTGCAGCATCGTGGAACGTGCGGCAGGCATCCTCGACGTTCCGCTGGTCGACAGCGCGTCACGCCAGATCGCTCGCCGGAGCCGGGGCACCCCGCGCATCGCCAATGCCCTGCTGCGCCGGGTGCGCGATTTCGCCCAGATCCAGGGCGACGGCACCATCGCGCTGTCCATCGCCCAGCACGCCCTCAAGGCTCTAAACGTGGATGCACACGGCCTGGATGAGATGGACAACCGCATCCTGGGGGCCATCATCGACAAGTTCAGCGGCGGCCCCGTGGGACTGAACACTGTGGCCACGGCGGTGGGCGAGGAGGCGGGCACCATCGAGGAGGTGTACGAGCCCTTCCTGATCATGGAGGGCTACCTGCAGCGCACGCCGCGCGGCCGTTTGGCCACCGAGCGCGCCTACCGGCACCTGGGCCGCGTGCCCAGTGCGCGGCCCGGCGGCTTGTTCGACTGAGGCCTCATTCCGCCGGCCTGCGGCGTGAGCCGCTGTACATCTCGTAGCGCATGTACCGGCATTCCAGCGCACCGTTGAAGAGCTTGATGCGCGGCCGTGGGGTTAGGTGCACCTGTTTGGCGGCCTCCATGTTGCTGGTGATCATCCAGGCTGTCCATCCGGCCCAGCGCTGCTTGAGGGTGTCGCCGATCATCTTGTATACCGCGTCGATATCCTCGTCGCGGTCCATGCGCTCGCCGTAGGGCGGGTTCAGGATGAGTATGCCCTCCCCCGCCGGGGCCTCCAGCTCCTGGAAGGGCGTGTTCACCACGCGCACGCGGTCCTTGAGGCCTGCGCTGGCGATGTTGCTCGCGGCCTTGCGCGCCACGTGGGGGCTCATCTCCCCGCCCAGCACCAGCGGCTTGTTCAGCGCATCGATGCCGGCCAGCGCCGCACTGCGCACCTCCGCCCAGGTGTCCGGCTGGAAGCCCTTCCAGCGCTCGAATCCGAAGCGCCTGCGGTGCATGCCGGGCGGGATGCCCCCCGCGATCATGGCGGCCTCGATCAGGATGGTCCCGCTGCCGCACATGGGGTCCACGAGGGCACCGCGCCCGTCCCAGCCTGAGAGCAGGACCAGGCCGGCGGCGAGCACCTCGTTGATCGGGGCGAGGTTGCTGTGGTCGCGGTAGCCGCGCTTGTGCAGTGACCCGCCGCTGCTGTCCAGCGACACCAGGCATTCGTCGCCCCGCACGTGCAGGTGGATGCGCAGGGTGGGGTCGTCCAGGTCCACCGACGGCCGGCGGCCGTGGCGCGCCCGGAAGCGGTCCTCGATGGCGTCCTTGGCCTTGAGGGCCAGGAACTGCGAATGGGTGAACAGGTCCGAGTGGAGTGTGCAGTGCACAGCGAGGGTGTCATCCACGTCCATGTACCCCTCCCAGAGCATCGCCTTGATCCCGCGGTAGAGGTCCTCCTCGTTGCGAAGCCCGAAGGAATGGACGGGCACCAGGATGCGCAGGGCTGTGCGCAGGCAGAGGTTGGCCCTGTACATGCAGGCCTCGTCGCCCTGGAAGCTCACCGCGCGGTTGTGCTTCTCGATGTCAAGGGCGCCGATGCCCTGCAGTTCCCCGATGAGCGTGTCCTCCAGCCCGAACATGGTCTGGGCTGTCATGCGGAATAGGGGATCGGCCATCGCGGCCGAAAGTACGGGCCGCGGCAGGGTCCGGTGCGGCTAACTTGCCCGCATGGATGCCCGCGATGCCGCGAAGGCGATCAAGGAGGAGGCCCACCGGCTGGGCTTCCTGGCCTGCGGCGTGGCCCGTGCGGGCTTTCTGGAGGAAGAGGCGCCTCGGCTGGAGCAGTGGCTGCGGCAGGGTCGCCAGGGCAGCATGGCCTACATGGAGCGCCATTTCGACCTGCGGCTGGACCCCCGGCGGGGGAGGGCATACTCATCCTGAACCCGCCCTACGGCGAGCGCATGGAC
>JBJTFB010000091.1:0-3592 GCA_046093205.1 Acidimicrobiales bacterium | reverse complement strand
TTCCACCACCGACGACCGTCGTGATGGGAGTGCGCGGCGCACCCGAAGCCCCGGTAGTTGCCCTGGTCCCAGTACACCATGTTGTGTCTGCACTCATGACCGGGCAGCGACCAGTTGGAGATCTCGTAGTTCGCGAGCCCGGCCGACGTGAGCATGTCGTCGGCCACCACGTACTTGTCCGCCTGTTCGTCGTCGTCTGGGTGGCGGGCCGGGTCGTCGGCCAATGGCGTGCCGGCCTCCACCGTGAGCGCATAGGCCGACACATGGGTGGGTGACAGTTCCATGGCCCCCTCGAGTGTCGCGCGCCAGTCGTCGGTGCTCTCCCCCGCCGCGCCGTAGATGAGATCGAGGTTCACCCGTTCGATGCCGGCCGAACGTGCATGCGACACCGCAGCCCTCACGTTCGCAGGGTCATGCGCCCTGCCCAGTGCCTCGAGCACGTGCGGCACCATCGACTGCACTCCGATGCTGACCCTGTTCACCCCGGCACGGGCGAAGGTGTCCATGAGAGGGCCGGTCACGTCATCAGGGTTGCACTCCACGGAGATCTCAGGTTCGGTTCCCAACGGCAGGGCGGCGATGATGCGCGCGATGTGCGCGGGGTCGATCAGTGTCGGGGTGCCGCCCCCCACGAACACGGTGTCGGCAACAGGCATGCCGTCTGCCGCGGCGCGTGCGATGTCGGCCACCACCGCATCCACATAGTCGTCCACGAGGTGGCCACGGTCCGTCCAGGTGGCAAAGGAGCAGTAGTCACAACGGCTGCGGCAGAACGGAATGTGGACGTAGACGCCGAACTCTGCCATGCCCCGAGGCTACGAAGCAGGCGGCACGAACAGCAGGCCGAGATCCCCGAGGCGCTGGCCCACCTGGTCGACGGGAACGTCCAGCATCACCGCGATGGCGCGGGTGTCATGGGCACGCACGGTGATCACCTTGCCGTTGAAGTCCTGGCGCTGCACCTGGATCATCCGCAGGAACCGCTCGAGCATCTCGAACTGCTGGCCCGACATGGTGGACAGTTTCGCCACGTCGATGCGCAGCTTCTTCGGGGCGGCCGACTGGTCGCCGGTGTCGTCGACCCGCTGCGGGTCGCGCGGCAGCAACTGGTCGACACCCACCCCGTAGAAGCGGGCGAGACGCTCGAGGCGCGGCACCGAGATTGCCCGCTCGCCACGTTCGTAGGCACCCAGCACGCTGGCCTTGAACTCCTGGTCGCTGCGGGCCTCGACGTCGGACAGCGACATCTGCTTCTGCTGGCGGATCCTGCGCAGCCTGTCCCCCACGAGGCGGGTGTAGGGGGAATCCTTCAGCAGTTCGTCGTCGGAGTACTGGGGCATGGCACCACCCAGTGTGGTGCATTCACCGCCGCCGGTGTGCGACCATCAGGGTGCCGGCAACCGTGGCCGCCGTGCCCGCGCGCAGGATGCCGGTGCCGAGACCCACGCTCCGGCTCGCCATTGCGGTCTCACGCTCCGAGAACCCGCCCTCGGGGCCCACCACGACAGTGGTCACGCCGTCGAGTGATGCATCGGCTCCGGGCTCGGCGATGGCGGCCCCGTCGCGGGCGAGCACATCAGCAAGCAATGCAGGGCCGGTCACCTCGGCCAGCCACACCCGACGGCTCTGCATCGCCGCCGCGCGCGCCACCCGCGCGAGTCGTTCCACGCCCGCTGCTGCGCGCCCCGGGTCGCGGCGCACCACGCTGTGGTCGGTGGGCTCGAGCACGATCACCTCGTCGATGCCGGTCTCCACCAGGCGCTCCACCGCGTCGTCGGTGCGGTCTCCCTTCACCGGCACGAGCGCCACCGCAAGACGCGGTGACGGCGCGGGCTCGGTGTGCACGTCACCTGCCGGCTGCACGGCGCCGCCGTTCCATGTGCACACGCGCCACGAACCACGACCGTCGCTGACCGTCACGGTCTCCCCGTCGCGAAGGCGCAGCACCCGCGAGAGGTGATGGGCATCGTCGGCGGCGAGCACGGGGGCATTCACGTCGTCCACGAACACGTGCGCCGCGGAGCGGCGCAGCTGCTCGTTCACGAGAACGCCGACTTGATCCGCGCGAAGAAGCCCTTGTCGGCGGGTGCGACGTCCTCCCCGCGGATCTCGGCCAGCCTGCGCAGCAGCCCCGCCGATTCCTCATCGAGGTCGACCGGCACCTGCACTGCCACACGGGCACGCAGGTGGCCCCTGCCGCGGCCCTGCAGGTGCGGAAGGCCGCGACCGCGGGCCACGAACTCGCGCCCGTGCTGGGTGCCCGCGGGCACCACGAGGTCGATGTCGCCGTCGAGGGCCGGGAGAACGATGTGCGTGCCGAGTGCCGCCTGCGACACCGAGAGCACGAGCAACGCAACGAGGTCATCGCCCTCGCGTTCGAACACCTGATGCGGTGCCACACGGATGTGCACGTACAGGTCACCGGCCGCGCCGCCGCGCGGACCGGCGTCGCCGCGACCCGTGAGCCGCAGTGTCTGCCCGTCGCGGATGCCCGCGGGCACGTCGACCGTGTGCGAACGGCGCCCGCGCACACGACCGTCCCCGCGGCACGTGGCGCACGGTGTCACGATCACGCGGCCCATGCCGCTGCAGCGCGGGCACGGGCCGCTCGTCACCATCTGGCCGAGCATGCTCTGGCGCACTCTGCGCACCTGGCCACTGCCACTGCAGTCCGAGCACGTGACGGGCTGGGTTCCCTGGCCCGCTCCGCTTCCCCCACAGTCACCGCAGGGCGAGGCGCAGTCGGCCTCGACCGTGGTCACCGAACCGGAGAGAACGTCGTCGAGGGTGATCTGCGCGACGACCTCCACGTCGCCGCCACGCGGCGGACCGGACTGTTGCCGGCCACCGAACGGCGAGCCACCGAAGAACGCCTCGAAGATGTCACCGAGACCGCCCGCACCGAAGGGGTCGCCCATGCCGGCACCGCCCGACAGTCCCTGTTCGCCGAACCTGTCGTAGCGGGCCCGCTGGTCGGGGTCGGACAGCACCTCGTACGCGCGCGACAGCTCCTTGAAGTGCTCTTCCGCCTCGGGGTCGTCTGGGTTTGCGTCGGGATGCAGCTCGCGGGCACGACGGCGGTACGCCTTCTTGATGGTGTCCTGGTCGGCGGACGGGTCGACGCCGAGCAGTTCGTAGAAGCTGGTGCTCACGACCCGCCCTCGGAGATGCGCCGACCGAGCTGCTCACCCACGACCTCCACAGTGGCGAGAGCCTGCGGGTAGTTCATGCGTGTCGGCCCGAGCACGCCCACCGAGCCCAGCACCTCACCGTCGGCCACCACGGGTGCGACGACAACCGAGCACGCAGCGAGGGGCTCCACGCCGTGCTCGGCACCGATGGCCACGGACAGACCGCGGTCGAGGAGGTCCTGCACGAGGGTGACCACCACGAACTGCTGCTCGATGGTGGCGAGCACGTTGCGTTGCTCGTGCTCTCGGTGTCGCAGGCGGCACTCGGCACGCACATCGTTCTCCCGGCCCTCGACGGCGACATCGACCTCGTGGTGCCCGCGGGCACCCAGCTCGGGCGCGAGTTCGTGGCCCGCGGTCGCGGCCGTCCGCACCTGCTGGGCCGCGGCAGGGGCCCCCTG
>JBJTFB010000090.1:0-3794 GCA_046093205.1 Acidimicrobiales bacterium | reverse complement strand
CGTGGTGGGGTCGGCGGGCACGTCGTCAGGCTAGGAGGCGGCGACGGTGGCGTAGTGTTCGCGCATGGCGAAGAAGAACGTGACGCTCGGGTACTCGGCCGGTTACTGGGGAAGCGGCCCGCCCGCGGGTGCCCTCGAGGCGATCAAGGAGGCAGAGCGTCTCGGCTTCGACAGTGCTTGGACCGCCGAGGCGTACGGCAGTGACGCACTGTCACCACTCGCATGGTGGGGTTCGCACACCGAGCGCATCCGCCTCGGCACCTCCATCATCCAGATGAGCGCACGCACGCCCGCTGCCACCGCAATGGCGGCGATGACCATGGACCACCTGTCGGGGGGTCGCTTCGTCCTCGGTCTCGGGGCGTCTGGCCCGCAGGTGGTGGAGGGCTGGTACGGCAGGCCCTACCCGAAGCCGCTCGCCCGCACCCGCGAGTACGTGCAGATCATCCGCGAGATCGTGCGTCGCGACCGTCCGGTCGAGTTCCACGGCGAGTTCTACGACATGCCGTTCAAGGAGGGCACGGGACTCGGCAAGCCGTTGAAGAGCACCATCCACCCCTTCCGCACGGACATCCCGATCTGGCTCGGCGCCGAGGGACCGAAGAACGTGTCACTCGCGGCGGAGATCTGCGACGGATGGCTGCCGCTCTTCTTCTCGCCGAAGGAGGACGCGTGGTACCGCAACTGCCTGCAGGAAGGTTTCGCGCGAAGCGGTGAGGCAGGAAAGGCGGACCGCTTCGAGGTTGCCGTACCGATGACCGTGGTGCCCGGTGACGACGTGGAGAGGTGCGCGGACATGGTGCGGCCGATGCTCGCGCTGTACGCGGGCGGCATGGGTGCCCGCGACACCAACTTCCACTTCGACGTGTTCGCGCGCATGGGCTGGGAGGACGTCGCAGAGAAGGTGCAGAACCTGTATCTCGCAGGGAAGAAGGCAGAGGCCGCGGCGGCCATCCCGCTCGCCATGGTGGAGGACGTCGCACTCGTCGGCCCGCTCGACAAGATCCGCGACGAGGCCGCGCGCTGGCGGGAGACCTGCATCACGTCGTTCCTCGTGGGAGGACCCGCCCACCTCCTGGCGAAGTACGCCGAGGCCCTGCTGGGCTGAATCTGCGGCCTGCACGGGCCGGGCACACCCGTCTGTGAGACTGGACCCGTGATCACGCCACCCGAGTACCTCTCCCCCTCCTCCATCAACACGTTCCGCGACTGCCCGCAGAAGTTCTTCCTGTCCCGCATCGAGAGGATCCAGGAGCCTCCGCAATGGCACCTCCACCTCGGCACCTTCGTGCACGAGGTTCTCGAGACCATGTACAAGGCGGATGCCTCCGAGCGAACCGAGGACGGCGCCAAGAGGTTCGCGCGCCGGTGCTGGGACGAGAACGGTTGGCAGGCGAAGGTCGAGGCCCTGGAGAACCCCAAGGGCACGGTGAGCGACTTCATGAGGGAGGCCTTCGGCAACGTCACCAACATCTTCAAGCTCGAGAACCCCGGCACCACGGAGTTCGACGGCATGGAGCACCACGTCGACGCCGTGGTCGAGGGTGTGGCCCTCCGCGGAATCGTCGACCGATTCATGTTCGGCGACAACGGCATCGTGATCTCCGACTACAAGACCGGCAAGGTCCCCAACCCGAAGTTCAAGAAGCAGGACGACCAGTTCTTCCAGCTCCTCGCGTACGCGCTGATGCTGAAGGAGGCCGAGGACGAGAACACCTCGCACGTGCAGCTGCTGTATCTCACCGAACCGGTGGTGCACGAACTCGAGGTCACGGCCGAGCGACTGTTGGTGGCCACCGGGACGATCGTGGAGACCAAGGAGGCACTCGATGCGGCGTGTGCCGCGGAGGACTTCCACTGCAACGTCACGAAGCTGTGCGACTGGTGCTTCTACAAGACGTCCGGCCACTGCCCGGCCTGGAAGGGTAAGAACTGACCCTCAGCGGAACGCAGGCACCTGCTGCGTGATGCAGTGGATGCCACCACCCCGCTCGAACACCGCGCGCGCGTCCACCGGCACGATCTCACGGCCCGGGTACGCCGCCGAGAGGATCGCCTCCGCAACGGCATCGTTGGGGTCACCGAACGTGCACATGATCACCGCACCGTTGCACACGTAGTGGTTGATGTAGCTCCAGTCCACGGGGCCACCGTCATCGAACCCGCACAGAGGGGCGGGCACGGGCGTCACCCGCAAGGGATTTCCCTCTGCATCGACGGCACGCGAGAGAGTGTCGATCAGCCCGCGCGACACCGCATGGTCGGGATGGGAGGGGTCGCGCTGGTCGTGCACCAGCACGGTCCCGTCGGGGACGAACGTGGCGAGGATGTCCACGTGGCCGCTGGTGCCGAACTCGCCGTAGTCACGGGTGAGCCCGCGCTCCAGCCAGATCACGTGCGACACGCCGATCGTGCGGGTCAGTTCGGCCTCCACCTGCTGCTGCGTCCAGCCGGGGTTGCGGTCGGGGTCGAGCTGCACGGTTCTCGTGACCATCACCGTGCCGCGGCCGTCAACGTGGATGCCGCCGCCCTCGTTCACCATCGTGGACCCGAACACACGCGCCCCCGACGCACCCGCAATCACGCCGCCGATGCGCGCATCGTCCGCATGGGGCAAACGGTCGCCGTTGCCCCATGCGTTGAACCGCCAGTGCACCGCGCCGAGACCCCCGCGCCCGTCGACGAGGAAGGTGGGGCCGCTGTCGCGCGCCCATGCATCATCGATCGACTGCACGAAGAGTTCCACCCCCTCGCCCAGCAGGTCGCGTGCGCTGTCGACGTCCTCGGGCCGGCACACCATCAGCACCGGTTCGAACCGCGACACCGTGTTCGCGACCTCGGCCCACTTCTCCCGGCACGCAGCGAGTGACTCCGAGCCGGCGGGCCCGAATGTGGGGTTCGCAGTGGGGAACTGCATCCACGTGGCGATGTGGGGCTCCCACTCCGCGGGCATCCGGTGGCCCAGTTCGCGGGGCGACTCGTGTTCGGTCACGGCCCCCACGGTAGCGATCGGCTCAGTCGGTCTCCCGGGGTCGCCGACGGGACACCGCGGGAAGCAGGAACGCCAGTGCAATCGCCAGCATCAGCGCGGAGACGATCAACCACGTGGCGATGTTCGACTCCTTCTCGAAATCCCCCACAGCCACACCGACCGCGATCGACGTCTTCTTCCCGTCCGCAGTGCGCGCCTCGATCGCGATCCGGTGCGCACCCGACGGCGTCCCCTCAGGGATCACGAACGTCGCATCCACCGAACCCTTCGCATCCACCGTCGCCGACCCGATCCGCACCGGCGTCGAGAACAACCAGCCGTCCACCGTCGACCCCGGTTCGAACCCCGACGCACGGATCCTCACCCGCGAACCCGCAGGGATACGGATGTTGCCGTCCGCATCGAGGGCCACCGGCTCCCCCGCCTCGTTCACACCCGCCACCTTCGCGGTCACCGCACCGGCCTGCACCACGATCTGGTTGTCCTCACGGGTCACCGTGGCCGCCACCTTCTTGCCGTCGGACTCCACCGCCGCGGCACCGGTGACCACCCGGGGCACCCTCGGCACCGCCACCGACGTCGTCGTCACCGCAGGAACACTCGAGGACGTCGACGTGGTCGCGGCCCCCGCACGCGGCACCGACCTCACCGCAGACGTCGTGGTGGTCACACCCACAGGCGGCACCACCACATCAGGAACACTCGACCCACCCGACAACAACGTCCCCGGCGGCGCAACAGTCGTGGTGGTCGGCACCTGCACGATGATCTCGAGGGCCGGCGCAGCAGTGGTGGTGGACGC
>JBJTFB010000089.1:0-4771 GCA_046093205.1 Acidimicrobiales bacterium | reverse complement strand
GATGCGGAGCCCACCGACGCGGAGCGTCGCATCGCCGAGCACGCGATGCGGTTCATCCACGATGGGTGCACCCTGCAGACGGGTCTGGTGGGAGCGGTGAAGGTGGCGTTCGGTCGCTCGTTCCCGTACCAGGGTGACATGGTGCTCGAGGCGGGCTTCCTCGCGTTCCCGTCGGGTCACGCCGCGAACGTGGTGGCCCTGTGGGGCTGGATGGCATGGATCGTGTCGCAGCGGCGGCCCGACCTCACGTCGCGTCTGTGGTCCGGTGTTGCTGCGGCCGCGGTGACCGTCGCGTTCTCGAGCTGGATCATCCGCACGCACTGGCCCACCGACCTGTTCGCCGGTTTCCTGCTCGGTGGTGCATCGCTGGCAGCGGTGGTGTCGTTCGTGCAGGCCGCCGGTCTCAGTCGGACGGCCACACCTTCGCGCGCTCGGTCAGTTCGTCCCTGAAGTCGGGGTGGCCGACCGCGGCCAGCGCCTCGGCCCGCTCACGGATGGTGCGGCCGTGCAGTTCTGCCACGCCCCACTCGGTGATCACGAGGTCCACCTGGTGCCGGGGGGTGCTCACCACCGTGCCCGCCGGGAATCCCGGCAGGATGCGGCTCGTCACCGTCCCGTTCACCGTGGATGTGGAGGGGAGACACACCATGCTGCGGCCGTCCGCGGTGAGACCGGGTCCGCTCACGAAGTCCTCGTGGCCGCCCACCCCGCTGAACTGAACACCGTTGATGCTGTCGGCCATGATCTGCCCCGAGAGGTCCACCGCGAGGGCACCGTTGATCGTGACCATGCTGCGGTTGCGCGCGATGTTCTCCGGGGAGTTCACCACCCGCACCGGCAGGAACCGCACCTCGGTGTTGCCGTGGAGCCATTCGTACAGCTCGGGGACACCCGCGGCGAACGGGGTGGGGGAGACGCCGTCGAACGGTGAGTTCTGGCGGTTCGTCACCTTGCCCGCGCGGTGGAGGCGCATGAGGCCGGTGGTGAACATCTCCGAATGGATGCCGAGGTCGCCGATGTCGCTGTCGGCCACCATGGACGCGATGCGGCTCGGGATGCCGCCGATGCCCGTCTGCAGGGTGCACCCATCGTGGATGAACCGCATCGCGTGCTCGGCGATGCGACGCTCCGCGTCGGTGGGCTCCGCATCGGGAAGGTCGAGCGGGCGGCGGTCGGTGTGCACAAGAACGTCGATCTCCTCGAGGGCCAGGTTGTGGGTGTGCTCGGGCTCGAGACCCACCGTGCGCGGGTAGTGCTCGCTCACCTCGACCAGCAGCACCCTCCCGGGGTCGGCACCGGCGCGGTGCAGCTCGTCGACCGATGCACCCGCGTGCAGCGACAGGCTCACCCGTCCGTTCTCGGGCATCGCCGCGGCCGTCGCCATCACCCGCGGGTTCAGGTGCCGAAGCACCGGTTCGAAGCGGCGGAAATCGGCGGGGACGAAATCGATGTCGGCTCCCGCGTCACGCAGGAACCGTTCGGCGGGTCCGAAGAAGCCGCTGCGGTAGCGCACGCCCCTGCGCATGAACAACTGGAAGAGGTCGGGAAGAAGCGCGCCGAACACCTCGAGCCGTTCGAAGTCGTCGCGTTCACCGAGTGCATGCAGGAAGCCCACGGGCACCCCCGGTCCGAGCGGAACGGCGAGGCTGTCGGTGCCGCGCACGAGAGCAACTGCTTCCTCGACCCGGGTGAACCTCATCCCCTGATTCTTGTCCGCCGGGCGAGGGGTAGGTTGGGCAGATGAGCAAGCCCGACGTCTCCATCCCCGACCAGGACCCGCCCGCAGACCTCGTTCTCGACGACATCACCGTGGGTGACGGAGCGGAGGCCCGCCCCGGCGCCGTGGTGGAGGTGCACTACGTCGGCGTGGCATGGAGCACGAACCGCCAGTTCGATGCGTCGTGGGACCGGCAGGAGACCTTCGAGTTCCATCTCGGCGCCGGACAGGTGATCAGTGGATGGGACGAGGGCGTCGCCGGCATGAAGGTGGGCGGACGTCGCCGCCTCACGATCCCGCCGCACATGGGTTACGGGGCGGCCGGTGCGGGCGGTGTCATCAAGGGCGGCGAGACGCTCGTGTTCGTGGTCGACCTCCTGAACGTGAACTGAGGGTCGACGATGAGCGAGAACTTCTACACGGCGAACGCATCACTGGCGGGGGTCGACCGTCTCGGCACCGAGGAGATGCAGACCATCTGGCGCGTCGAGATGGCGGGGGAACTTTTCTACAACCTGCTGGCCGAGCGCATCGACGACGCAGAGGCGAAGGACCTCCTGCGCCGCAACGCGGTGGAGGAGCGCGGTCACGCGCGGCGCATCGCCCGCGCGCTGTCGATCGCACTCGGTGGTGAGTGGGAGCCCAGCGCCGAGCAGCAGGAGATCCTCGACGTGCCGATGCCCGGCACCATCGACGCCCGCCTCTTCGCGGGCATCGTGCAGGGAGAACTGAACGGGGACGCCGGTTACCAGAAGTGGGCCGACAACGAACCGAACCCCGAGATCGCGCGGCTGCTGCGACTGAACGGCCGCGAGGAGACCATCCACGCGAACCGTGCACAGCGCGTGCTCGAGATCCTCAGTTCCTGAGGGTCCCCTCCGCACCGTCCGGCGCAACGCGACGGGGCAGCATCGTCGACAGTGCGACAAGACCGCTGACCGCAAGAACCACCGCACTCACCGCGACGTGACGCGGGTGCTCGATTCCCGAGCCCATCACAGCAGTTGCGTACAGGACGAATGATGTGCCGAGCAGCAGCGCCACGAGGCGGGCCTCCCGCCGGCGCGATGCGACGAACCCGAGCACCATGGCGCCGGCGCACAGCACGAGCGACAGCTTCCACGGGGGGAGGAGGGTTCTCGGCACCGGGGTGCGTGTGTCGAGCGGGAGGAAGTCGTCGTTCGGCGGCCGCAGCGTCGGCCCCGCGAGGTCGACGAGCCGGTCGCGGGTGTCCCCGGGGTGTGCGACTGTCCAGCGTGCGTACGTGCCCCAGCCGTGGTCCTGCACCCACTCGAGAAGTGGTGTTCCACCCACCCGCAGCATGCTCGGCGGCGCCTGGCCCTCGGGGAACCCCGCTTGTTCGAGGAGGTCGGCGGGAACCTGCTCCACGTAGTCGTACCCGCCTGCCTCGCGCATGCCGGGAACCCCGGGCATTCCGCGCCCGACGAACCATGCGAAGCGTGTGTCATCGGTGATCACGCGTTCCGAGAGCACGGTGTACATGTTCAGCACCGACAGCGACGAGGTGGCCGCGAGCTGCTGGACCCCGAACGCCGCCGCGACCACGAGCACGAGCCCGGCGCCGGCGGGAACCCGTCGCCGCACCGCCGCGATGACGAGTACGGCGGTGGCCGCCGCGAAGAGGAGAAGGAGGTGCTGCTGGCGGCTCATCGCGAAGGCGACGAACACCGCGGTCCAGGCCCAGCGTGTGCCGGCGGACGGTCTCCTCGTGGCGGCAACCGATGCCGCGACGGCGGCGACGCCGAGCGATATCGACAACGACTCCGACAGGATCGCGAGGTCATACCGCACCACCTGCGGCACGAGACCCACGACGAGGGTCACCGACCTCACCACCGTCGGGAACCGGACGCCGTGCGATAGCTCGCCGGCGAGCCACACCCATGCGGATGCCCCGAGCAGGACCTGCACCGCCACCCGTGCGGTGTCGCCGTTGCACAGCGCGTACACCAGGGTCACCGGCCACAGGCGCGAGCCGGGGGAGAAGAACGCGAAGTCGAGGTAGCCGACGGAGTCGGGGAAGCGGGCCGGTGTGCGGCCCCACACCACCGAGGCACGCACCGCGGTGTACGCGACCGCAAGCACGGGAAGACTCGTGAGGCGTTCTCGCCGGGGCACGCGCCGAGGCTACTTCGGTGGTCACCGGACGAATGTGTCGGTGTACCGTGACCGCATGAAGTCGCTCGTGATCCACGAACTCGGCAACCTCGATGCACTCACGGTGGAGGAGAAGCCCTCACCGGTGCTCACCGATGGCCAGGTGCGTGTGAAGGTCTCCGCATGCGGTCTCAACTACGTGGATGCGTTGATGATCGAGGGCCGCTACCAGATCAAGCCGCAGGTGCCGTGGAGCCCCGGCAGTGAGGTCACCGGAACGGTGACCGAGACCGGACCGGGGGTGGATGCATCATTGCTCGGCAGGCGCGTGTTCGTGCCGGTCGGTGCCGGTGGTTTCTCCGACGAGGTGGTGACGGCGGCGAACCGCATGCTGCCGATCCCCGATTCGTTGTCGGACGGTCAAGGCGCGACCTTCATGCAGAGTTATCTCACCGCATGGTTCGCATTCACCCGCCGCACCACCCAGGAGGCCGGTCGCACCATGCTGGTGCTCGGTGCCGGTGGAGGGGTGGGCCTCGCGGCCGTCGACGTGGGTGTGTCGCTCGGGCTGCGTGTGATTGCCGCCGCCTCCAGTGCGGAAAAGAGACAGCTCGCCCTCGACCGCGGTGCGTTCGCCGCTGTCGACGTGCTGAACGACGACGTGAAAGCGAAGGTGCGCGAGCTCGCAGGCGGCGGCGTGGACATCGTGTACGACCCCGTCGGGGGCGACCTTGCCGAGCCGTGCCTGCGCGCGCTGAACGCGCACGGTCAGTACATGGTGGTGGGTTTCGTGGCCGGCATCCCGCGTCTCCCTGCCAACTTCGTGCTGCTCCTGAACCGCACCGTGGTCGGTGTCGACTGGGGAGCATGGGTGGGCCGCAACCAGGCGGAGAACCAGGTGATGCTGCGCGAGGTGATGGAGCGCATCGTGGCCGG
>JBJTFB010000088.1:0-3657 GCA_046093205.1 Acidimicrobiales bacterium | reverse complement strand
CGTGCCGGGCCCCGGCCAGGACAAGACGAACCTGTGGGCGGGCACGATGGTGTCGTTCGGCAGTGACTCTCTGCGCGATGAGTTCATGCGCAGGCTGCTGCTCGATGAGGTCGCGATGTGTCTCCTCTACAGCGAGCCCGGCGCGGGGTCCGACCTCGCGGGCATCCGCACCACCGCGGTGCGCGATGGTGACGAGTGGGTGGTGAACGGCCAGAAGGTGTGGACCTCCGGTGCAAAGAACGCCGACTACGGCATGCTGATCGCGCGCACCGACTGGGACCAGCCCAAGCACCGCGGTATCTCGTTCTTCTGGTTCCCCATGCGACAGCCCGGCGTCGAGGTGCGCCCGCTGCGCCAGGCCACCGGCGACTCCCGCTTCAACGAGGTCTTCATCACCGATGCACGCGTGCACGACTCCCACCGCCTCGGCGACCTGAACGCGGGCTGGTGGGTGCTGCAGACGGCTCTCATGTACGAGCGCGTGGCGATGGGCGGCGGCCGTCGCGGCCCGGCGGTGCGCACCACGCGTCGTGGCGCAACGGCAGCGGCGCACGGCGACATCCCCTCGCCCGACATCTCGCTGCTCGACCTGGCACGCAGGACCGGCAGGAACACCGACCCGCAGGTGCGCCAGGAGCTCATGCGGCTGCACTGCATGCGCATGACGAACGAATGGAACGGCGAGCGGGCCCGCGCGGCCTCGGCGGCGGGTGGTTCGTCACCGCTGGCCTCGCTCGGCAAGCTCTACATGGCGCGCATCCTCCACTACGCGGCACGCATCCAGGGACACCTGCTCGGCATGGACGCAACCCTCGGCGGCGCGGAGTCCGGCACGGTCGCCGCGCACAACTACTCGCAGTTGAACGCGTACTTCTTCTCGATCGGCGGCGGAACCGACCAGATCCAGATGAACATCATCGGGGAGCGCATTCTCGGTCTCCCGAAGGAGCCAGAGACCGACCGCGAGATGCCGTTCCGCGACGTGCCCGCAAGCATGACGCGCCGCGCCTGACCCTCAGTCGATACGGAACAGCATCCCCTGGCGGTGGCCGTGCTCGGCTGCCGGCGGCCTGAACCGCGGGTCGAGGGAGTTCGGCCCCATCGCCTCCACCGCTGCGTCGTCGGCCGAGATGAACCGCACGCGGGCACCATCGCAACGGAGCGCCTCGATCTCCTCCAGCACCGCAGGTGACGCGCCGCCGGTGAGGGGAGCGAGCACCCACACATCGTCGTGTCCGGAGGCGAGGAACGCATTCGCCGAGTTGCGCAGACCGCCGTCGTAGTAGCGGCGGCCGTCGATGGTCACGCACGGCCACACCCCGGGCACCGCGCAGCTGCTCGCCACGGCATCCACCAGCGACACACCGCTGGAGGAATCCCACGTGACGAAACCGCCGGTTGCGGCGTCGATGGCAGTCACCACGAGGCGCCTCCGCGGCCAGTCGTCGGTGCCGATGCGGCCGGCGATCACGGCACGACGTGTGGGTTCGTCCACAGTCTGTGCGCGCAGGGCAAGTTCACCGATGGAACGCCGTTCGTCGTCGGAGCGGGTGCAACCGGCGGTCATCATCCCGAAGATGGTGGTGAGCAGTTCGACGTCCAGGCGCGGCGATATCTCGTTGTGCACCTCGTCGATCTGCTGTTCGAACAACTCGTCCACGTCGCGGCCCGTCGCGATCTGTGCCCCCACGGTGGAACCAGCGGATGTCCCGATGATCACGTCGGCATCCCGTGGCAGGTCGACGCCCCGTTCACGGAGGGCGCGCAGCACCCCGGTCTCCCACGCGATGCCGGTGACACCGCCGCCTGCGAGCACGAGTGCGGTGGACATGCACGCAGTCTTGCCCTGCCCGGCGTGATGCCACGAGTTTTGTTGCGTGTGTGTTTCGCCCGTTCACCCTGCCGCCACTGCTCCCTACACTCCGCCCCAGCCATGGACCCGCAGGCACCGTCCACCGAACCCGACCCCCGCGCAGGTGCACTGCTCGAGGCGGTGGTGCGCGTGTACCCGGCATGGCTGCGGGGACGCATGACGCAGATCTCCGGCGGTGCGCAGGGAGCCGTCGAGGCCACGGAACGCGCCGTGGCGGCGGCCTCGGCATGGCTGCACGACGCACTTGCGACGCTGCTCACCACCGACCCCGACGAGCAGCGCTCGAACCCGCTGCAGGTGATCCGCAGTGCCTCGCGATTCGCGAACGCGGAGCTGGCAGTGCTCGGGGTCGACGCACCTGAACGAGACGAGTTCGACACCCGTGCGATGCCCGATGACACCTACGCCCTCGGCCCCCTCGCCTGGATCGACCTCGGCCAGGACGTGCACGAGGCGGGGATCGAGTGGGGCGCATGGAAGGCCGCCACCGTCATCATGCGCCGACGTGCGGAGGCCACCCGTGACTGACGCACCCGCCCGTTCGCTCTCTGCCCGCGCAGGGGTGATTGCTGATGTGTCCTTGTGCGGCCTTGAGGCATGCCGTGCCCTCTCGGCGGCCACCGACGCGTGGCTGTGCGATGTGTTCGCCGCCGCGGTGGAGGGGGAGAAGAAGGCCGACCGCATCGCACTGCTTGCTGTCGGCGGCTACGGCAGGGAGGAACTCGCCCCGCACAGCGACCTCGACCTGCTGCTGGTGCACGACGGCGTGCGCAACATCGCCGACATCGCCTCGCGCATCTGGTACCCGGTGTGGGATGCCGGACTGAAACTGGGTCACTCCGTGCGCACACCGAAGGAGACGGCGCAGATGTGCGCCACCGACCTCGACACCGCCACGGCACTCGTGACGGCGCGGCATCTCGCGGGTAGCGGGTCACTCGCCGCCGGGGTCGTCGCCGATGCGGCGTCATCCTGGTCGCGACGCGGCAGGCAATGGCTGGTGGAGCTGCACCAACGGGTGCGCGAGCGTCATGCCGAGCACGGTGAGGTTGCGTTCATGCTGGAGCCCAACCTGAAGGAGGGTCTCGGTGGTCTGCGCGACATCCACACCCTCGGGTGGGCCGTGCGCGCCGGCCTCGCGCTCGGTGCGGCCGACGCTGCGGAGCTGGAGCGGTGCAACGACGTGCTGCTGTCGGTTCGTGTGGCCCTCCACCGGCAGTCGGGCCGCGCCGTGGAGACGCTCCGCCTCGAGGACCAGTCGGCCGTTGCCGCTGCGTGCGGATACTCAAGCGACAACGCCCTCATGGCGGCAATCGCCGGTGTCGGCCGCAGCGTGGCATGGATTGCCGATGAGGCATGGGCGCGTCTCGACCCACCGGCCGACAGGTCACCGGTGCCCGTCGACCTCGCGCCCGGTGTGCAGATGCTGAACGGCGAGATCCACCTGTCCGACGACGTGGACGTGTCCGACCCCACCTTGTTGCTGCGTGTGGCCACCGCCGCGGCGCGGCACCGGGCCCGCATCGACCGTTCGTCACTCGACCGCCTCGGGTCGTCGGCCCCCGTGTGGCCCGACCCCTGGCCGGCAGGTGCCTCCGACGACCTCGTGGCGCTGCTCCTCGAGGGTGAGGCCGCAATCACGGTGCTGGAGTCCCTCGACCAGCGCGACCTCATCGTTAAGGTGCTGCCCGAGTGTGCACCGGTGCGCAGCAGACCTCAACGAAACGCCTACCACCGCTACACCGTCGACCGGCACTTGTGGCAGACCGCTGCGAATGCCGCAC
>JBJTFB010000087.1:0-6031 GCA_046093205.1 Acidimicrobiales bacterium | reverse complement strand
TGATCCATGTCGACGACCCCGAGCACCGCGACCTGCGCGGCGTCACCAGCGAGTGGTTCCTGCCGAAGAACCTCTCGAAACTCGACGAGCGCCTGGCTGGTCTTGCCGTGCGCTACGTCGACAAGCTGGCAGGGATGGGCGGGCGGTGTGACTTCTCCCGCGACTTCGCCATGCAATATCCGTTGAACGTGATCCTGCACATCCTCGGGCTTCCGGAGAGCGACTACCCGCGCATGCTGAAGCTGACCCAGGAACTCTTCGGTGCGGCCGACGAGGACCTCCGGCGCGATGACGACCCGAACGCGCTCATTGCGGTCATCCAGGACTTCTTCGCCTACTTCACGCGCATCACCGACGAGCGGAGGGCGAACCCCACGGACGATCTCGCGTCGGCGGTGGCGAACGGCCGCATCAACGGCGAGGAACTCACGATGATGCAGACCATCTCGTACTACGTGATTACGGCCACGGCGGGCCACGACACCACCGCATCGGCGATGGCCGGCGGCGTGCTGGCAATGATCCAGAACCCCGACCAATGGAGGCGTCTCAAGGACGACCCGTCCCTGGTCGCCACCGCGGCCGATGAGATCATCCGCTGGACGACCCCGGTGAAGCACTTCATGCGCACCGCCACGCAGGACTACACACTCGCGAGCGGTCACACGATCCGCAGGGGGGAGTCGGTGCTGCTGTCCTACCCGTCGGCCAACCGCGACGAGGATGTCTTCGACAACCCCTACTCGTTCGACATCGGCCGCTCCCCGAACAAGCACCTCGCGTTCGGGTTCGGGGTGCACTACTGCCTCGGCGCGATGCTTGCTCGCATGGAGATCAAGGCGGTGTTCACCGAACTCGCGAAGCGGGTGGACTCGTTCGCGCTCGACGGCGAGCCGGCACTCATGAAGACGACCTTCGTCGGCGGTCTCAAGCGTCTCCCTGTCACCTTCGGGATGGTGTGAGGCGGCGATGGGGAACGAACCGTGGCGTCTCGGCGCACTCGAGCTCGCAGCTGCGATCCGCTCCGGCGAGCTCACCAGCCGTGGGGTGGTGGAGTCCCATCTCGAACGCATCGAGCAGGTCAATCCGGCGGTGAACGCCGTGGTGAAGGTGCTCGCGCAGTCCGCACTCGAGGCTGCGGATGCTGCCGACCGCGCAGTGCGCGGCGGTGGACCTCTCGGCAGGTTTCACGGTGTGCCGCTCACGATCAAGGAGAACATCGACGTTGAGGGACAGGCCACCACCAACGGTGTGCCGATCTTCGCCGACGCGATCGCCCCTGTCTCGGCCCCCGTCGTGGAGCGGATGCTGGCCGCGGGGGCGATCCCCATCGGGCGCACCAACCTGCCCGACATGGGCCTGCGCATCCACACCGACTCCACCCTCCACGGCCGAACGAGGAACCCGTGGAACCCGTCACGGACTGCGGGCGGCTCGAGCGGCGGCGAGGCAGCGGCTCTCGCCACCGGCATGTCGCCCATCGGCCTCGGCAACGACATCGGCGGCTCGCTGCGCAACCCGGCCCACGCGTGCGGGGTCGCATCCATCAAGCCGTCGCGCGGCGTGGTGCCAGACACGCAGACGTTCCCCACGTCCGACCGTGCACTCTCGTCCCAGGTGATGCTGAACCAGGGTGTCATGGCGAGACGGATCGCCGACGTGCGCGCCGGCCTCGAGACGGTCGCCGGATTCGACCCGCGCGACCCCGTGAGCGTTCCGGCGGTGCTCACCGACCTCACCCCCGGCGAGAGGCTCACCGTGGCCGTTCTCGCCGACCCGCCCGGTGGCTCCACGCACCCGGGCATCGTGGCTGCTGTGCGCGCGGCAGGGGACGCACTCGAGCGCGCGGGTCACCGTGTGGTGGAGGCGACACCACCCGACTACGAGCTGTCGTTCCTGCTCTGGGCGGGGATGCTCTTCACCGAACTGCACGACATCCGCGACCAGCTCGAGATGGTGATGGGGGATGGTGGCCGCACGCTCATCGCGAACGCGCTCGACCGTTTCCCGAAGATGTCCTGGCTCGAGCACTATCTCATGCACGGTCAGCGCGACGGAGTGGCGCGGAGGTGGGGCGAGTGGTTTGTCGACCATCCGGTGCTGCTCACCCCCACATGGACGCAACCAGCATTCGAGGCCGACTGGGACATCGCCGGTGACGACGAGTCGATGGGCACCCTCGAGCTGATGCGCCCGGTGCTGCCGGGCAACCTGCTGGGTCTCCCGTGCGCGGTGGTGCCCGCCGGCATGGCCGACGACCTGCCGGTGGGGGTGCAGGTGATCGGTGACCGCTACACCGATCTGCGTGTGCTCGCGGTGGCGGAGCAGATCGAGCAGGCGATGGGCATCATCACGCCCATTGACCCGCGTTCCTGACGGCCGGACGCGACCGACGGTCAGCCGCGCCTGTCCTGCAGGAACGGGAACCGCGTGCGCACGTCCGACACCGACCCCGGCGTGATGTCGGCATACGTGATGCACTCGCCGTCGGCTGCGACGGTCTCGTTGCCGAGCGGGTCGATGATGCGTGAGTCGCCGCAATAGGAGAGCCCGCCGCCCTCACCCACACGGTTCGCGCCCATCACCCACGCCTGGTTCTCTATTGCCCGCGCACGCAGGAGTGCCATCCAGTGCTCCCGGCGGCTCTCCGGCCAGTTCGCGGGCACGAGGTAGAGGTCGGTGCCCCCCGCGAGCCCCCAGAACTCATCGGCGAACCGGAGGTCGTAACACACGAACAGTGACACACGGAGGTCGTCCACCTGCACCGTGGAGTGCGCTGCGCCGGCCCGGAAGTGGCGGTGCTCGCCCCCGTAGGTGAACGGGTGGATCTTGGCGTACCTGTGCAGCACGCCCGCCGGCGAGGCGAGCACGAAGGAGTTGAAGGGTCGCGGGTCGTCGGGCCGTGTCTCGGGACAGCTGCCGCCCACCCACACGTCGTGGGCAACGGCCGCACGGGCGAGGAACGCGCTGCTCGGGCCGTCGACAGGTTCGCCGATGTCGTCGCGGTCCACGACAAACCCGGTGGAGAACATCTCCGACAGCAGCACGAGACGGGCACCGTTCGCGGCGGCCTCCGCAACGAGGGGCTCGAGTCGCGCGAAGTTCGCGTCCCTGTCGGCCCACACGATGTCGTGCTGGATGACGGCGACTCTCATGAGCCCATTCTTCCCGCCGAGGCGGCGAGCCTGCGCGCCGCCTCCTCGATGGTCGATGTCTGCTTGCAGAACGCAAACCGCACGATGTGGCGGCCCCCGGGCTCGCCCGCTGCGGTGTAGAGCACGCCTGCGGGGATCGCCACCACGCCGCATGCGTCCGGCATCGACCGGCAGAAGGCCATCCCGTCGCCGTCGGGGCGCAGCGGGCGGATGTCAGCCGTGAGGAAGTAGGTGCCCTCGGCGCGGTGAGGAAGGAGGCCCGCCGCACGCAGGCCCGCGTCCAGCAGGTCGCGCTTCGTCTGCAGGTCTGCGGACAGGCGTGTGAAGTATGTGTCGGGGAGACGCAGCCCCACAGCGATGGCGGCCTGGAACGGTGTGCCACCTGCGAACGTGAAGAGCTGCTTGGCCATGCGCACCGCGTTGACGAGGGGTGCCGGCCCGCATGCCCAGCCGATCTTCCACCCCGTCGTGTTGAACGACTTGCCGCCGGACGACACCGTGATCGTGCGTTGGCGCATGCCGGGCAGGGTGGCCACCGGCACGTGCACGGCTCCGTCGAACGTGAGGTGCTCGTACACCTCGTCGGACACCACGATGAGGTCGTGTGCAGTTGCGACGTCGGCCACGTGGCCGAGTTCCTCGCGGGTGAACACGGTCCCGGTCGGGTTGTGCGGCGAGTTGAGGAGGATGATCTTCGTGCGCGGTGTCACCGCGCGGCGGAGCTCGTCGGGGTCGAAGGTGAAGCGCCCGGTCGAGTCGGGCCGGAGCGTGACCGGCACGGCCACGCCGCCCGCGAGCGACACGCAGGCGGCGTACGTGTCGAACAGCGGCTCGAACACGATGACCTCGTCCCCGGTGTCGAGCATCCCCAGGAGCGATGCAGCAATCGCCTCGGTGGCACCCATCGTCACGAGCACCTCGGTGTCCGGGTCGAGGTTCATCCCCCAGAAGCGCTGCTGGTGCTCGCTGACCGCAAGGCGCAGGTCGGCGGTGCCGGTGCCCGGCGGGTACTGGTTTGCTCCCGCGGCGATCTGTGCACGGGCCGTCTCCAGCACCTCGGGCGGGCCGTCGTAGTCGGGGAAGCCCTGTCCGAGGTTCACCGACCCCGTCGCCACCGCGAGCGCGGTCATCTCGGCGAAGACGGACGCGCCGAAACCCTCAAGCCTGGAGGTGAGGATCCTGCGCGCCGTCACGGACGCTCAGGGTATTCGCCGCGCGGTGCGGTCAGGCTGTCCAGCCGGAGAACGCGTCGATCATGGCCCTCACGTCGCCGAGGGGATAGAGGATCGGGCACGTTGCGCCGTCGCGCATGTATTCGCGCACCTTCGCCCGCGCGTCCTCCGCGGTTCCCGATGCGGTGAGCATCTGCACGATTTCGTCGGGCACCAGTTTCGACGCGGCCACCACTTGCTCGTGGGTGGCGGGCCAGGTGAGAACCTCGCCCACCTTGTCGAGCAGCGACTGCGGCACCCCCGATGCCTTCATGATGTGGGGCTGCTGGCCCAGATACTGGGTGACCATGAGGCGTGCCATGTCGAGTGCGGTCTTTCGGTCCTCGTGCACGCTGCACACCACCAGCTGCGGGCGGTCGATGTCCTCCCATCTGCGCCCGGCCTTGTCGGCGCCCCTGGCCAGTGCCTCGATGGCGGTCCTGTTGTAGTCGGGGGAGACCAGGTAGTTCAGCACCACACCGTCGGCGATCTCGCCGGCGAGTTCCATCATCTGCATCCCCGTGGCACCGAGGTAGATCGGCACGTCCTTCGGTCTGCGCTCCTGGTACACGTAGTCGAGTTCCACGCCGTCGAGGTTCACGAACTCGCCGTGGAACGTGACTGTCTCGTTGTGCAGCAGTGCCCGCACGGAGGTGATGATCTCGCGCATCACGCGCAGCGGCTTCGAGCGTGTGATGCCCACCTTCGCCGCGAGAGGGTCCCACCATGCCCCGATGCCGAGAATGACGCGGCCGGGTGCGAGGTCGTCGAGCGTGGAGAACGTCGCGGCGAGACGCGCGGGGTTGCGGGTCCAGCAGTCGACCACGCCCGAGCCGATCTTGATGCGGTCGGTGACGGCCGCGAAGGCCGACATCGGCACGATCGCGTCGCGCACCAGGCGGCTGTCGGCCTGCCACACCGCCTCGAAGCCCTTCTGCTCGGCGTAGCGCACGTAGTCCATGCCCTCCGTGATCGGGTGGGCATCCTGCAGGTAGATGGCGGCGGGGCTTGTCATGGTCGGTGTCCTCGTTCGTTCCGGTCAGTCGTCCGTGTCGGCGTTCTTCGGTTTCATGGGCAGCGTGGTGCGCCACTGTCCGTCGGCTGCGTGAAGGGCTGCGGCAACCGCGGGTGCCGTGGGGACGAGCCCGATCTCGCCGACGCCCTTGATGTCGTAAGGGCTGCGGGGCTGCGGGCACTCCACGATGCGCACGTCGACCGGCGGCATGTCCTTGGCGCGGATGATGCCGAGTGACCGCAGTGTCATGTTGGTGGGGAAGCCGTTCTCGTCGCTCGGGAAGTCCTCGGTCAACGCGTAGCCAAGACCCATGTGCACCGCTCCCTCGATCTGTCCCTCGCAGAGCGTGGGGTTCACCGCTCGACCAACGTCATGCACCGCGACCACCTTCTCGATGGCCTGGGTGGCGGGGTCCATCACCACCATCTGTGCGGCGTACCCGAAAGCGGAGTGGATGGTGGGGTTCGGGTGTTCCGGATCACCCAGATGGTGCGTCCAGTCCACGACGTGCTCACCGCAATGGTCAACATTCGGCGCACAGCCAGCGGCCTTGGCCGCGTCGCAGGCGGCCTTCACGCTTGCCGCCGCCATCAGCGTTCCGCGCGAACCAGTGGTCTGGCCGAAGCCGAGTTTAAACCAGGTATTTTCTC
>JBJTFB010000086.1:0-3590 GCA_046093205.1 Acidimicrobiales bacterium | reverse complement strand
TGTCGAACACGCCGGGGTCGACCGCAATCATCGTGGCCGACAGCGCCCCGCACCTCGGCCGTCGTGTGCTCGAGGGCGGGGCGGGTCTCGGGGCCGTCACACGCGAGCTCGTCGCGCGCGGTCATGAAGTGACCGCGATGGAACCGGACCCCGCCCTGTACGCGCGGCTCGCCTCGGCGGGAACGGGCGCAACGACGGTGAACGGAACGCTGGACGATGCGCCGGCCGGGGCCACCTGGGACACCGTGCTGTACGTGAACGTGCTCGAGCACATCCGTGACGACACACAGGAACTGCGCAGGGCGACCGGTCGTCTCGCGCCCGGCGGGAACGTGGTCGTGTTCGTGCCCGCACTTCCTGCCCTGTACGGGACGATGGACGAGGTGTCCGGTCACCACCGCCGTTACCGTCGCGCCGAGCTGGCCGCCGTGTTCGCCTCCGCCGGTCTCGGGATGCAGTCACTGCGCGCCTTCGACACCGTGGGTGTGCTGCCGTACTGGTTGATGTACCGGGTGCTGCGCCGGCGCACGCTCGGTGGTGCGTCGGTCGGGCTGTACGACCGTGTGATCGTGCCGTTGTCGCGCACGGTGGGCCGGCTGACGCGCGGCAGGGGCCCCGGCAAGAACCTCGTTGCCGTGGGTTCGCCGCGCCGCTGAGGCCGACGGTACTGTTCGGCGCATGGCAGTCGACACAGATTTCAGGGACAACGTCCTCACCGTCACCATCAACCGTCCGGAGGCAGGCAACGCACTGAACTCCGAGGTCGGCGACGGACTCGTCGCCGCGTTCGAACGTGCGGCACAGGACGACGTGCGTGCGGTGATCCTCACCGGGGCGGGGGAGAAGATCTTCTGTGCAGGGATGGACCTCAAGGCCTTCGCCTCGGGTGACGGCATCGCGAAGGTCGGCGCCGGAATGAGTGCCCTGCGCACGTGCAAGAAGCCGCTCATCGCCGCGGTGAACGGGCACGCACTCGCGGGCGGTTTCGAACTGGTGCTGAACTGTGACCTCGTGGTGTCGGTCGACGGCGTGCGGTTCGGCATTCCCGAGGTCAAGCGCGGTCTGTACGCGGCCGGTGGCGGCACGCGTCTGCCGCGGCGGGTCCCGCTGGCGGTCGCCTTCGAGATGGGTCTCACCGGTGAGCCCATCACGCCGCAGCGTGCGCTCGAGCTGGGCCTCATCAACCAGGTGGTGGACCGCAGCGAGCTGATGAACGCCGCGCATGCCCTGGCGGGGCGCATCACCTGCAACGGACCGCTTGCCGTGCAGTGGACCAAGGAACTGATGTGGGACGAACTCGGCGAACCGAGTGCGGACAAGCAGCGTGAGGCAACCGCGAAGGTGTTCTCGAGCGAGGACGCAAAGGAAGGCGCCACGGCGTTCGCCGAGAAGCGCGCACCCGTCTGGAAGAACCGCTGACGCCCTAGCGGCGCGCCGCGGCAACGAGGGCGTCGAACAGACCCTGGTTCGGCGCGTCCTCGGCGGCGGTGTCCTCGGGGTGCCACTGCACACCCACCACCCAACGGGCCGAGTCATGCTCCACCGCCTCGATGGTTCCGTCGTGGGCAGTGGCAACGACCGTCACCCCGGCGGCCAGTGTGTCGATGGCCTGGTGATGGAACGAGTGCACCAACGGCTCGTGCGGTCCCATGGCAGCGGCCACACGCGAGCCGGGCACCACGCTCACCGCGTGCATGGTGTCACGGTGGTCCTCGGTGGTGGGAAGGTGCTGCACGAGGGTTCCGCCGAGGGCCACGTTCAGCACCTGGTGGCCACGGCAGACGGCGAGCACCGGGATGTCCGCGTTCACCGCGCGGCGCACCGCATCGATCTCGAAGGAGTCCTGCGCTGGGTCGACGCCGTACAGCCGTGCGGTCTCGGTGCGCCCGTAGGAACGCGGGTCGACGTCGCCGCCACCGAGGAGAATGAGGGCGTCACACCGCTCCACCGCCTGCATCGTTCCGTCGGTGCCCGAACCGGGCGGAACGACGACGGGAACCGCGCCGGCACGTTGCACCGCATCGACGTAGAAGCGACCCGCAATCACCACGGGGGTGCGCGCGTTCTTCGACGAGTCGGCGAGCTTGCCGAGGATCGCCACGAGCGGTGTGGTCACCGCACCGCAACCTTCTCGATGCCGTAGCCGGCAGCCGTGGCGGCGGCCACGACGGCATCGGCATGCGCGGCGTCACGAACCTCGAGCACTGCCTGCACACCGGTCTCGCGCACGTGGAGGTCCACACCCTCGCGCACGTGCTCGACCTCGATCAGGTTGGCACCGTTCGTCGCGAACAGCGACAGCAGGCCGGCGAGTCCGCCCGGCCGGTCGGAGATGCGTGCGAACACGATGAGCCGGCGACCCGCCTTGGTCTCGTGACGACGGATGAGTCCGGGCACCACACCGAGGTCCACGTTCCCGCCCGAGAGCACCACACATGTCGCACCCTTCGCGCTCGGTCTCACCGCGCCGCTCAGAAGTGCCGAGACACCCACTGCGCCGCCGCCCTCCACGTAGAGCTTGCTGCGGTCCAACAGCAGCATCATCGCGTCGGCGACGGAGTCCTCCTCGACCACGACGACCTCATCGACGTATTTCTCGACGAGCGGACGTGTGATGTCGCCGGGCCACTTCACGGCAATGCCGTCGGCGAGCGTGACTATCGGGCCGTCGGCGGGGGGCATGCCTGCGTACGGGGCACACGCGCGCACCTGCACCCCGACCACACGCACCCCGGGCAGGAGAGTCTTCAGGACCCACGCGGCACCGCCGGTGAGACCGCCGCCGCCGAGGGGGATGATCACCTGGGCGAGGTCGGCGATGTCCTCGGTGAGCTCGAGCCCGAGCGTTGCCTGACCCGAGACGACCGCAGGGTCGTCGAACGGGTGGCAGAAGTTCATGCCCGTCGACTCCGCATGGCTGCGCGCGAGCGCGACCGCGTCGGTGAGGGTGTCGCCACCCTCCGACAGCTCCGCTCCGTACGAACGAACCGCCTCCATCTTCGACAGTGACGCACCCGCGGGCACGAAGATGCGGCACGGAACCCCGCGGTGACGCGCGGCGAACGCGAGCGACTGTGCGTGGTTCCCGGCGCTCCCGGCCACGACCCCTGACGCCGCCGCGTCACCGAGGTCGGCGATCTTGCTCATGGCGCCACGGATCTTGAACGAGCCCGTCCGCTGCAGGTTCTCGGCCTTCAGCACCACCGGGCCCCCGCACATCTCGGAGAGTGCGGCGGACTCGGTGACTGGCGTGCGCTTCACGACCCCGAGTCCGGCCTGCCGTGCGGCCTGCACCGAACCGAGCGAAATCGGGTCGTCCGTGTGTGATGTTCGACCCATCGGACATACCGTAATGGTCGTGCGGGCGGCGCTGATCGGAAATCGCAACGACATGGATCCCGGTCTCGTCGGGCATGCGTTGCGCCACCGTGGCATGACATTCGTGGAACTGCACCGCGAGGACCCCCGGGTGTGGCCCCGGCCCGACGAGGTCGACTTCGTCCTTAGTCTCGGGAGTTCCTGGAGTGCGTATTGGCCGGAGGTCGCCGGCCCCGTGGGCGCCGAGCAGCGGTTCCTGACCACCTCCCATG
>JBJTFB010000085.1:0-5755 GCA_046093205.1 Acidimicrobiales bacterium | reverse complement strand
GCCCCTGGCCCGCAGACCCGGCAGCGGGTACAGCGCCGTGTCGCGGTCGTAACTGCGGTTCCATTCGCCCACCACGTCCTCGACGGTGTGGGGGGCGTGGCGCATGGGGCTGTCCTCCGCGGAGATGCGGCCCGAGCGCACCACGGAGTCCCTCATCTCCATTCTCGAGAACCTTGCGTCCACGGTGGACAACCTGAACCGCACCACCACGCGCGTCAACGCGCTGCTGGACGAGGTGGAGGAACCCCTGCGGCGGATGATGCCCCAGGTGGGCAATGCAATGAACGCGGCAGCCTCCATGGGCGAGATCGCAGCGTCGCTCGGTGAGTTGACGAGGCGCCTGTCCCCTCTCGCGACGCTCGCGGAGAATGCGGGCGGTCTGTTCGGGCTGCGCGCACCATGGCAGAGCAGCCCCGGCCCTACGGGCCCTTCTTCTTCGCCACGAACGGAAGCGGGCTGACCGTCGCGGGGAGCAGGGTTCCCCGCACATCCAGTTGCACGGCAGTTCCCGCTTGCGTGCCGGGCGGGAGGAAGGCCATCGCGACACAGTGACCGAGTGTCGGCGAGAAGTTCCCGCTCGTGACGTTGCCGAGCACCGCTCCCGAGACATCGAGAACGGCGGTGCCCTCGCGCGCCGGCCTGCGGCCGTCGACGGCGAGACCCATCAACCTCCTCACGGGTCCCCGTTCCTTCTCGGCGGCCAGCGCCGCACGACCCCGGAACGACGGCTTGTTCCAGGCCACGACCCACTCGAGGCCCGCCTGCAGCGGTGTGATGCCCGCACCGAGTTCGTGCCCATGAAGAGGCAGGCCGGCCTCAAGCCGCAGCGTGTCCCGCGCGCCGAGTCCGGCCGGGGTTCCGCCTGCCACCACCAGCCGGTCCCACATCTCGGGACCACGTGCGGACGGGACCGCGATCTCCACTCCGTCCTCACCCGTGTAGCCGGTGCCCGCCACCGTGCACGGGACACCATCGATGTCGATCCGTTCCACCCTGAACCGACCCACCTCTGCCGCGGCAGGTGACACTCGCGCCACGGTCTCGCGAGCCGTGGGGCCCTGCACCGCGATCACCGCCCTTGTGGACGTGGTGTCGGTGCCGCCGATGGCCGAGACCACCCGGTCGGTGTTCGATGCGTTCGGCATGACGTCGAACACCTCGGGCGCAACCCACCACACGATGATGTCATCGAGAACCGACGCATCGGACTCGTCGAGCAGGTGCGTGTACTGAGCACGCCCGGTCGACACACGCGCGAGGTCGTTGGTGAGGCAGTTCTGCAGGGAGTCGAACGCCGAGGGCCCCTCGACACGGACGGTGCCGAGGTGGCTGACATCAAAGAGTGCACACGACGTGCGGCAGGCAGTGTGCTCGGCGAGGGTGCCCGACGGATACGCAATCGGCATGTCCCACCCGCCGAACGACACCATCTTTGCGCCGAGGGCGCGGTGCGCGGAATCGAGGGGCGAACGTCTCAGGTCAGACTGCGCGTCTGCCGTCATCGTCCCGTGTGTCCTCGTCGGGAGAGTTCTTCCTCTTGCGCTCCTCGAGGAGGAAGATGCGCCGGTCGATCTCGTCCTTCACCCCGGCGAGCGGGAGCACGTTGAGGACACCCTGCCCGTGACGGAGCACGTCGATGAGGTTGTCGCCGTCGCACAGGACGACACTGGAACCGTCAATGACGATGTGGGCGCTGCTGATCTCCGTGTCGACGTGCTCGCGCATGTACGCGAACACGTCGCGCACGCTGGTGAGCTTGATGCCGGAGTCGAGGAGCCGCTTGACAACCTTCAGCTCCAGGAGGTCCTTGTACGTGTACTGGCGGCGCGACCCACTGCCGGTGGCATCGGCGGCCGTCGGGCGGATGAGGTTCGTGCGCGCCCAGTAGTCGAGCTGCCTGTATGTGATCCCCACGATGTCGGCTGCGGACTTGCCGCTGAATGTCATGTCCCTCACGGTGACTCCCTGTCGGTCTGCTGCATCGTTACAGAACGGTAACTACGCAGGTGCAAGACGCTACGTCCCAGGCGGCCGGGCCGCAAGGGGTCAGATGTCGAAATCCTCGGGGCTGATGTTCTCGATGAAATCGCGGAATTCGTCGAGAATCTCGGCCGAATCCTCGCCCGTGTCCTCCTGCTGCCTGCCCACCTCGGCCAGGAGGTCCTCCCGGGCGTACACGGGGGCGTTCGCGCGAAGGGCGATGGCCAGCCCGTCGGAGGGACGGCACGACACCACGGTGTCGTCTCCCCCTGACGGGGCCGCTCCGGAGGGGGGCTCCTGCACGGACTTGGACAGCACGAGCTCGGCGAAATAGGTGCGGTCGTTCACGTGCGTGAGAACGACGTGCTTCACCTCCACACCCAGTCGTTCGAGTGTCATCACGAACAGGTCGTGTGACAACGGTCGCGGGGTGGTCTCGCCGTCCACCAGCATCCGCAGCACGAGCCCCTCCTGGGCGCCCACGAAGATGTCGAACTGCCGTCTGGGGGCCTCCGACTCGCGCAACGTCACGATCCAACTGTTGGAGGAACGGTCCCGTTCCACCCTGCGCACGGACATCGACTTCATGTTCAGCGCGGCTCGACGAGGCGCGCGGTCTCGCGCGCGAGGATGGCGGACCGCATCAGCCCACCGAGACTCACCAGTTCGTCAAGCATCGTGATCGCCTCGTTGCGTGAGGCCGGGTTGCGCTGCATCAGCAACGGCAGGATCCGCTGCTCGAAGAGGCTCAGTTCCCGGTCGGTGGAGGCCTTCCACGCGCGGAGGTGCCGGACATCGATGCCGAGCTCCTGGAAGCGTGCGGCGGCGCGGGCCACCTCGACCGAGTGCGGCTCGAAGAAAGTGGTGTCGCCGACATCGTGACCTGAGACGAGGCCGGCGTGCTCGAGGTCCTTCAGGAACTCGGGCGATATCGACACACGCTTCAGGAGAGCGTCGCGGGGCAGGGACTCCGTCTCGTCGGCATGTCTCCTTGCGATGCGGCGCTGCTCGCGTGCCTCGGCCTCCTGCGGTTGTGCCTCGGTTGGGGTCGCGGGGCCACGGGGAATGGCCGCCCTGGCGGCGGGATGAGCGTCGCTCCTGATCACGCCGTCCGAGACCAGCTTGAGCTCGCGGCTGATGTCGCTCGTCTCGTCATCGAGACGGTCCTTGATGACCCGCAGCGGAAGGTAGTGGGCACGCTGTTCGCGCAGTATCACGCGTAGACGGTCGACCTCCGTTTCGGTGAACTTCCGGTACCCCGACGGGGTGCGTTCGGGCGCGATGAGACCCTGGCTCTCGAGAAAACGGATCTTCGAGATGGTGACGTCGGGGAACTCCTCGAGCAGGGCCGCGAGCACCTCGCCGATCGAGAGATAGTCGCGGTCGTTCAACGCTGTCCCCCGGCGCGCTGCAGGAAGACGAGATGGAACTTGCCGACCTGCAGCTCGTCGCCCTGGGACAGCATGGCCGTGTCGACCCGCTGCTGGTTCACATACGTGCCGTTCAACGAGCCCGCGTCGCTCACCACGTAGCGGCCGTCGACGAGGCGGATCTCGCTGTGACGTCGGCTCACCGTGATGTCGTCGAGCACGATGTCGGACTCCGGGTGCCTGCCGATCGTGGTGACCTGGGTGCGCAGCGAGAACCAGTCGCCCTCACCGTCGCCACCGCGCTCCACCAGCACCGCCTCGCCCTCGGGGATGTGGCCGAGGTCCACCTGCACGTCGTCGGCCGTGCCCGGGGCATCCATCAGGGGGTCCACCTTGGTCAGGGTGATGGTGCGGTCATCCAGGTTGTCGAGCACGGAGCCACACGCGCTGCAGAAGCTGCTGGTTGGCGGGTTACGGTGCCCGCAGCGGTTGCAGAACACGTAGGACATCAGCCGATGAGGCGTGAGTACTCGTCGGCACCCATGAGGCCGTCCGTCGACGGGTCATCCAGGGTGATCTCACAGATCCAGCCGTCACCGGACGGGTCGGAGTTCAGCAGCTCGGGCGTCGCCGACAGCGCCTCGTTCGAGGCGGTGACCGTGCCGGCCATCGGTGCGTACACGTCGTTGACCGACTTCGTGCTCTCGATCTCGCTGAAGGACTCCTGTGCCGACACCTTCGCGCCCACCGTGGGCAACTGGATGAACACGATGTCGCCGAGCGCATCCTGGGCGTAGTGGGTGATGCCGATGCGGGCTACATTGCCGGTGACCCTCACCCACTCGTGGTCAGCCGTGTACATAAGGTCGGAGGGAACGCTCACGACGCTCACGGTAGTCGTTTGGCCGCTCTGCCCGCTGACAAGTGCTCCCGCACGAGAGGCACGTACTGGAAGAAGGTCCAGTACGACGCGAGCAGTCCCGGCACGGCCGCCGTCCAGCCCATCCAGCGGGCCACCGTCCATGACCCTCCGCCTGCACCGAGGATGAGCCAGCTCACCGCACACATCATCAGGAACGTGGCCCTCTTGCCGAGGGTGGTGACAGGAAACCGCTCCATGCCGAGCAGGGTCCCGCCCACCATCATCAAGGCGATCGCACCCTCGCGGAAGAGCACGAGGGCGCCGAACCACGCAGGCAGACCGTCCCACACGATCGCCGCCACCACACCGACCCCGAAGATCGCGCGGTCGGCGATGGGGTCGAGCACCTTGCCCAGCTCGCTCATCTGGTTGAACCGACGTGCGATCCAGCCGTCGAAGAAGTCGGTCCACATCAGGGCCCCGAGAAACCACGCCGCGGCCACGTACCGACCGTCGGCCAGCCACACCACATACACCGGCAGGAGGGCGAGCCTCGTCACGGTCAACAGGTTCGGCACGGTCCAGACCCTCGAGAACAGACCCTTCGTTGCCACGGGTGCACAGTATCCGCGGCAGCAGGACAGACGGCGCACTCGCCCCGTCACCTAAGGTCGCCGCATGGCTCTGGCGCTCGAGGGACAGGTTGCGTTCATCACGGGCGGTGGCTCGGGGCTCGGGGCGTCCTCGGCCGAGCGACTCGCCCGGGACGGGGCGATCGTGGTGATCAACGACCTCGACGCGGACGCCGCCGACTCGGTGGCCGGCAGGTTGGGCGGTGCCAGCTTCGCCTTCGACGTGACCGACCCGGCCGCGATGGACTCGGCGATCGACCGCACGCTGGAGCAGTTCGGGCGTCTCGACATCATGGTGAACAACGCCGGCATCGCTCCGCGCAACGTGTCCTCGAAGATGGACCGCTCCGTTGCGAACGCGATGGCACGGATTGAGAACCGGCTGCAGGACTGGCAACCTATGGACAACCTCGTCGACATGACCGACGAGGACTGGGACCGCATGATCCGCGTGCACCTCTACGGTGCGTTCCACGGCACACGTGCCGCGTTGAGGCACATGACGCCCCGTCGCAGCGGCTCGATCGTGAACATCTCCTCGATCCTCGGCCTCATGCCGTCGGCGGGAGCGCCCCACTACTCGGTGGCGAAGGCGGGCATCATCGCGCTCACGAAGTCGGTCGCCGACGAGGTTGCGCCGCTCGGCATCAGGGTGAACGCGGTCTGCCCGGGCTACATCGACACCCCTCTGCTCACCCCGTTCTCGGAGCAGATGAAGGCGGGGATCGTGATGCGGATCGGCATGGGCCGCATGGGCGAGGCAACGGACATCGCCGAGATGGTGAGGTTCCTGGCGGGCCCCGAGTCGGGTTACTGCACGGGCGACGTGTACAAGGTGTCCGGCGGGTACATGGGATGACCACCATCTTCACGCGCATCATCAACCGTGAGATCCCCGGAACGTTCGTGCA
>JBJTFB010000084.1:0-9796 GCA_046093205.1 Acidimicrobiales bacterium | reverse complement strand
GGGCTCATCGCCACCACCGGCTGCCTCGGGGGTCACGTGCTGCAGGCCCTCGTGAACGGGGACGAGAAGTCGGCTCTTGAGCGCGCGTCGCGGTTGCAGGACATTTTCGGCCGCGCCGGGGGATGCGCTCGGTGCGGTGCTCATGGGCCATGTAGGCCTCGGTGCCGATGATGGGTTTGATCCCCTGCTTGCGGCATTCCTTGTAGAACTCGATGACCCCGTACATGTTGCCGTGGTCGGTGATACCGAGCGCTGGCTGTCCGTCGGCCACCGCCTTCGCCACAAGTGCGTCGAGGCGGGCCGCACCGTCGAGCATCGAGTACTCGGTGTGCACGTGGAGGTGGGTGAAAGACGATGCCACCGTGCACACCTCCGCTCTCAGGGCGGACGACCCGCCGACATTCACCCCAACCTGCAGCCGACGCTGGCCCACCCGGACGGACCGCGAGGGGCCAGGGAGGCCAACGAACTACAGCGCTGGGATTCCCGAAAATAGCAGGAGCGTGTGACCCGGTTGCCGGGGTCGGGGGTCCCGGGTGACTCCGCGGGCCGGGGACCGAGAATCAGAGGTAGGTGCCGCCTGATGAACCCGGCCCCGGTCCGGGCTGGCCGGGGATCTGGCGCATCTGTTCGATCTGCTGGCGTGCCGCCAGTTGCTGGGCGAAGAGCGTGGCCTGGATTCCGTGGAACAGCCCCTCGAGCCACCCGACCAACTGTGCCTTCGCGATTCGCAACTCGCCGTCGGTGGGGATCTCGCCGTCCTTGAAGGGGAGCGCGAGCATCTGCAGTTCCTGCGCGAGGTCGGGCGAGAGCGCGTGCGAGATCTCCACGATCGAGCGTTCGTAGATCTCTGCCAGTCGCTCGCGGCTCGCCTCGTCGAGCTGTGTCGAGCGCACCTCCTCGAGCAACTGACGCACCATCGAACCGATGCGCATCACCTTGGCCGGTTCGGTGACGGACTCCGTCGGCATCCCGCCACTGCCGTCGTCGGCGCCCGTAGGGAACGGACGTCCGTCGATGACCTCGGCGCTCAGCGGACCCTGCTCGGGCGTGGTGTCGTCCTGCACCCCGTCAGTCTGCCAGCGCGGTGTGCGTCCGGGACGCTCAACCCGCGCGGGCGGCAACAAGGGGCACGAGCATCTCGTCCTCGGTCAGCGAGCCGTGGCGGCACACCAGGGAGAAGTGACTTCCCTCCGCCGGGTCATCGAAACTCACGGGCCCGTGGGGCACGAGAGCGACGTCCCCCATCCGCCTCGCCGCCGCCTGTGTCGCTCGCGGGCCAAACCACCCCTCGTCGAGAACCTGCTCGCGCGGGACGACCCACGCGATGTCGGAGTACCGTTCGCACGCCGAGAGCAGCGCGGACTCGCGTCCGTGTCGCGCATGGAGCCAGCGGAACCTGCCCTCCCCCGACTGGAGACGCACCAACGACGTCACGTCATCTTCGAGGAGCATCGTGTTGTCACCGACGTGCACCTGCCCGTGGTCGGCAGTGACGATCAGCACCGTGTCCGCCGGCAGGGCCGCAAGCACCTCCCCCACCAACCAGTCGACGAACCGCAGCTCGGCGTCGTAGTGCGGGCCGAACCCGTGCTCATGGGCCACCTTGTCGAGGCCGTCGTAGTACGCGTACACGAAGGTGCTGCCCGCGGTCACCGCCGATGACACGATCACGGGGATGCTGCTCGCCACCCGCCACCCCATCGGTCGCACACCGTTCAGGTGGGCCGCGGTGAACGAAGTGTCCTCGAGGTCGGCCCTGCTGACGACGGGCACCGACGCTCCCATGAACGCCGGGCACGCCTGCACCTGCAGCGGCGGGTGCGCACGGGTCATGTCACCGTTCGCACCCGCCCACCTGAGCGTGTTCATCACGGTGCCGCCCATGTCCATCCGGTAGCCGATGATGCCGTGCTCGCCCGGGGTGAGACCGGTGGTCACGGACGTGAGTGCGGTGGCGGTGGTGGTGGGTGCAACCGACGTGATTGCACCGCCGGAGAACGAGGTGAGCACCGGCGCGAGACCGGGCCGCGCTCGGAGCTGGTTCCACCCGAGACCGTCGACGAGAAAGAGCACGGTCCGCTCCGCTCCCCGCGCGACCGCAGGCATCCACTCCGGCACACCCGGGCCGGCCGGGCCGAGCAGAACAGGGACCACGTCGGGCAGGGACCCGCGTCCGTATGCGGGCAGGACGGGTGATGGTGGGCTCATCCCCACAGTCCAGCACCTACGATGAGCATGTGCGAGTGTCCACCCGGGGTGATTACGCCTGCCGCGCCCTGTTGTCGCTGGCGCTGCATTCCGACACCGCCGGGCCGATCTCCGTGCGCGACATAGCGGAGCGGACCGCGCTCCCCCAGCCCTACCTCGAGCAGATTCTCCTCGCGCTGAAAGGCGCGGGGCTGGTGCGCTCGAAGCGCGGCGTGGGCGGAGGGTACGTGCTCGCGCGTGACCCGGCGGAGATCCGCCTGTCCGACATCGTGTCCGCGGTGGATGGCCCCATCACGGTGGGCGACTTCGGTCAACCGCACCAGGACGGGTCGTGCGACCACGAGGGACAGTGCGTGCTGCTCGCCATCTGGGACCTCGCCGGTCGACACATGCGCGAGCACCTCGACACGTACACGCTGCACGACATCGCCAAGGCGGCAAGCGGTGAGGGTCCGTGGCCCGAGGCCCGGTTCCACGGTCACTCGCACTGACCGTCAGGCGCAACGGTCGATGACGGCCATGATGTCGGCCGGCACGGGGGCCCCGAACTCCATGTGTTCGCCCGTGACGGGATGGTCGAACGCGAGTGCCTGTGCGTGGAGCATCGGTCGCGGTGCAGGCAGCGCCGGCCTCACTCCCCCGTAGGTGGAATCCCCGACGACCGGATGGCCGACCGCCGCGAGGTGGACCCTGATCTGGTGGGTCCGACCGGTCTCGAGCGAGCACCGCACGAGGGAGAGGTCGACCGGTTCGGTGAACTCGCGCTCCACGTCGAACTTCGTGCGGGCGAACTTGCCGTCGCGCACGACTGCCATGCGCAGGGGGTCACGGGGGTCGCGGCCGATGGGGGCGTCGATCACTCCCGACGACGACTCGAGGTGGCCCCATGCGAGCGCGACGTACTCGCGGCGCACATCGTGCGCTGACAACGCGGCCACGAGGCCTTCGTAGGCCTCCTGCGTGAGGGCCACCACCATGAGGCCGCTCGTTCCCACGTCCAGGCGATGCACGATGCCCGGACGCGCCGGTTGGCCGACTGCGGCCACCTGAGGCCACCTGTGCAGCAGGCCGTTGACGAGCGTCCCGTCGCGGTGACCGGGTGCGGGGTGCACCACGAGACCAGCTGGTTTCTCGATGACTGCACAGTGAGCGTCCTCGTGCAGCACACCGAACAGCACCGAAGGGTCCGCCGTCGGCAGCTCCTCCTTCGGGATCATCGAGAGGTCGACCGTCACGGACTGACCCTCGGACAGTCGCACCTTCCCCGAGGGGGCGGGTGCACCGTCCACGGTCACCCCCCCGGCAGCCACGAGTTCGCGGGCCTGCGAACGCGACACGTCAGCAACGAGCGACACGATCCGGTCGAGACGTTCTCCGGCGAGTGCGGAGGGAATCTCCTCGTTGACGATCACCGTCCCGGACCCTCCGCCACGTCGTCCCTCTGCTCCGCCGCGCCATGGCGCCCCTCGCGGAAGGCGCCGAGCACGAGCAGCACCGCCCCGACAGTGATCGCGGAATCCGCCATGTTGAACACGGGCCACCACTGCAGGTCGATGAAGTCGACCACGGAACCCCGCATCCACGCGTCGCCACGGAACAACCGGTCGACGAGATTCCCCGAGGCACCCCCGATCACGAGGGCAAGCCCCGTTGCCGACGCGACCGACCCCGCACGACGGAGAGTGGACAACAGGTACACGAGCACTCCGGTGGCGACCACCCCGATGACCGGCCCCCATCCCTCGGCCCTGGAGAACGCCATTCCACTGTTGAAACCGAGGGAAAAACGGAGCGTCCACACGACATCAATGACATGACCGTCATCGAGCGCGTCGAGGGCCCACGTCTTCGTGGCCTGGTCTAGGACGATCACGATGGACGCGAGCGCCAGGTACCGCCGGCGCGCCCTCCACATCGGCGTCACTCAGCGGCGGTTGTTGCTGAAGCCGCCGGCGCGCTCGGTGACGAGCTCGGTTGCCCAGGGCAGGGCCTTCAGTCGCTCACGCGGGATGGGCAGGCCGGAGATCTCCGAGTAGCCGTACTCGCCCTTCTTCATGCGCTCGAGAGCCGCGTCGATCTCCTCGACCGTCTGGCGCGCGGATGCCGACAGTGTGAGGTCCTGCTCGCGCTCGACAACCATCGTGTCACCCTCGCCACCCTCGTCGTCGAATTGCACGTCGCCCATCTCGGCATCTTCGATCAGAGCGTTCGCCTCGCGCTCGAGACGGTTCGCCTGTCCGACGAGCTTTCCCCGTTCCTCCAGAAGAAGGTCACGCTGGGCGAAGAGGAACTTGAGGTCGAACTCGCGGGTGGAGGTGATGCCGTCCTGCGAGGGCCCCTTCACGATCGGCGGCTTCGGCGGAGGAAGCTTCGCGGCCGCGCGCTTCGCGGCCTCCTTGGCGGCCTTTGCCTCCTCGGCAGCCTTCTCGCGCGCAGCTTTCGCCTCGGCTGCGGCCTTCTCGCGCGCAGCCTTCGCCGCAAGTCGCGCTTCTTCCTTCAACTTGCGGGCACGCGCCTGCTCCTCGAGCTTCAGCTTCTGTGCCTTCGCCCGCTCGGCCGCAACCCTCTTCTTCTCGCGCTCGCGCTCCGCCCTGGCCTTCTTGTCGGCTGCCTTCTTCGCGGCGAGTTCCTTCTGCTTCGCTTTCTTGGCGGCGGCCTTCTCGGCCTTGGCCTTCTTCTCGGCTGCCTTCTTCGCGGCGAGTTCCTTCCTCCGCTTCTCCTCGGCCTTCTTGCGGGCGGTCGCCTCACGCTGCATGGCCTTGGTGGCCGCGGCCGATTTCACGGCCGGCTTCTTCTTGGGCGCAGCCTTTTTCGGCGAAGCCTTCTTGGCCGGCTTCTTCTTGGGCGTCGGCTTCTTTGGTGCGACCTTCTTCTTGGGCGTCGGCTTCTTCGGAGTTGCCTTCTTTGGTGCGGCCTTCTTCTTGGCTGCCTTCTTGGGGGACTTCTTCTGTGTGGCCATGGTGAGGGCTTCCTCTCGGGAATGTCGGCGCAGAGACTATTCGGTGGGTGTCAGTTGCTCAACGAACCGCGGTGAGTGACACATGTACCGATGTGCCGTCGAGGTCCACGTTAGGTGCCGCCGAATCGTCCCAGACCACCTCGACTGCAAGGGTTTCCCCCGCCACCATCGCTGAATGTGCCTCGAGACGGGCCCTTGTCGCGGGCTCGGCCCCGAGCACCAACCGGATCCTGTCCGACACGTGCAGGCCGGCCTCGCGTCGTGCCTGCTGGACGGCGCGCACCAGGTCGCGTGCGGTGCCCTCCGCCTCAAGATCGGGGGTGAGGGTGACGTCGAGGAGAACCACACCCGCCCCGCCTGGCAGGGCGGCGCTTGCGGTGTCCGCCGCGGTCACGAGCCGAAGTGCGAACTCGCCCGGCTGCAGAACCTCGCCTGCAACCTCCACCGTGTCACCGTTCATCGTCCACTCGCCGGCCTTCACGGCCCTGATCACCTGCTGGGTCCGTCCGCCGAGGCGCGGGCCGAGTACTGCCGGCTGCACCTGCAGCTCGTGAGAGGCGACTGCGGCGACGTCGGTGGTGAGCACGACATCGCGCACGTTCACCTCGTCGCGCACGATGTCGACGAACGGTCCGAGCGCCTCCGCATTCGGGGCGGCAACCGTGAGTGCCTGCAACGGCAGGCGCACCCGCCGCGAGTGGGCCTTTCTCACCGACAGCGCCGACGAGCACACGTCGCGAACGAGGTCCATGGCGACCACTAGCGCATCGTCGCCCGGCAGGCCCGACACATCGGGCCAGTCGCACAGGTGCACGCTGTCGGCCCCGGGGTTGAGCCCGCGGTGCAGCTCGTCCGCGACGAGAGGAAGGAGCGGGGCGACTGCGCGGACGAGCACATCGAGAACGGTGTGGAGTGTGTCGATTGCGTCCTGGTCCCCCGTCCAGAATCGGTCCCTGCTGCGGCGGATGTACCAGTTCGTGAGTACGTCCAGGAAGGAACGCGCCGCTGCGCAGGCGCCGAAGAGGTCGTAGGAGTCCATCGCGACCGTCACCGACCCCACGGTGACGCGCAGTTTCGACAGCACGTACCGGTCGAGAACGTTCGCGGAGTCGGTGCGCGACGACCCGATCCGGCCCGCGGCGTTCGCGTAGAGCGAGAGGAAGTACCAGGAGTTCCACAGCGGCAGGATCACCTGCCGGACGGTGTCGCGCATCCCCTGCTCGGTGACGGAGAAGTCGCCGCCGCGCAGGATCGGCGACGACATGAGATACCACCTCATCGCATCGGCACCGTGGGAGTCGAACATCAGCATCGGGTCGGGGTAGTTGCGAAGGCTCTTCGACATCTTGGCGCCGTCGTCACCCAGCACGATCCCGTGGCTCACGCAGGTGGAGAACGCCGGGCGGTCGAACAATGCCGTGGCGAGGACGTGCAGCGTGTAGAACCAACCACGCGTCTGGCCGATGTACTCGACGATGAAGTCGCCCGGGTAGTGACTCTCGAACCATTCCCGGTTCTCGAACGGGTAGTGCACCTGGGCGAACGGCATCGACCCGCTCTCGAACCAGCAGTCGAGAACCTCGGGCACACGACGCATCATCGACTTCCCACTCGGGTCATCGGGGTTCGGCCGCACGAGGTCATCCACCATCGGACGGTGCAGGTCGACCACCTCCACCCCGAAATCGCGGGCGATCTCCTCGTAACTGCCGTACACGTCGACCCGCGGGAAGTCGGGGTTGTCACTCTTCCACACCGGGATGGGAGAGCCCCAGAAGCGGTTGCGGCTGATCGCCCAGTCGCGTGCGTTCGCGATCCACTTGCCGAAACTTCCCTCCTTCAGGTGCTCGGGCACCCAGGTGATCTGCTCGTTCAGTTCCACCATGCGGTCGCGGAACGCGGTGACCCTCACGAACCACGACGACACCGCGCGGTACACGAGCGGTTCGCTGCATCGCCAGCAGTGCGGGTAACTGTGGTCGTAGGTGTCGTGGCGGACGACATGCCCCATCGACTTCAGTTCCTTGATGACGTCGGGGTTCGCCTCGAAGACGTGCCGTCCCGCCCACGGGGTGATCTCGGCGGTGTAACGGCCGTGCTCGTCCATGGGGCACAGCGTGGGTATGCCCGCACCGTTGCACACGTTCTGGTCGTCCTCACCGAACCCCGGCGCGAGGTGAACCACGCCGGTTCCGTCGTCCGTGGTGACGAAGTCACCGGCGAGCACACGGAATGCGTTCTCCGTCCCGGAAAGGAAAGGGAACAACGGCTCGTACGTGCGGCCGACGAGGTCGGCCCCCTTCACCGTCCCGATGCGCTCCGCACCCGACAGTTCCTTCTCGTAAGTGGCCACCCGCGCATCGGCGAGCACGTACGTGTTGCCATCCGCGTCACGCATGAGTGCGTAGTCGACGTCCGGGGCCACCGCGAGCGCGAGGTTCGACGGAAGGGTCCACGGTGTGGTCGTCCACGCGAGGATGCGCTCCCCGGTCTCCAGGCGGAACCACACCGTGAGAGCGGGGTCCTGTCGGTCCCGGTAGACGTCGTCCATGCGTGTCTCGGTGTTCGACAACGGTGTCTCACAGCGCCAGCAGTACGCGAGCACCCGGTAGCCCTCGTAGATCAGCCCCTTGTCCCACAGGGTCCTGAATGCCCACATCACACTCTCCATGTAGGAGGGGTCGAGCGTCTTATAGTCGTTGTCGAAGTCCACCCAGCGCGCCTGACGGGTGACGTAGCGACGCCATTCATCGGTGTAACGGAGCACGCTCGTGCGGCATGCCTCGTTGAACCGGTCGATCCCGAACGCGGCAATCTCGGGGTGTCCGGAGATTCCCAGTTCCTTCTCGGCCTCCACCTCGGCGGGAAGACCGTGACAATCCCATCCGAACCGCCGCTCCACCCGGTGGCCGCGCATGGTGCGGTAGCGGGGCACGACGTCCTTCACGAAACCGGTGAGGAGGTGTCCGTAGTGCGGCATGCCGTTCGCAAAGGGAGGGCCGTCATAGAAGACGAACTCGTTGTCCCCGTTGCGGCCCGCGGGGCGCGCCTCCACGCTGCGCACGAAGGTGTCCCCGGCCTCCCAGCGCGCGAGGACCGCCTCCTCGAGAGCGGGAAAGCTGGGCTGAGGGTCAACCTCGGGGTACGGCACGCGACAAGGCTAGGGGTACGGCGGAGTCAGCAGCCGACAAGACCCGCCACGATCTGCAGACCGACGATCACCACGATGGGGGTGAAGTCGAACCCACCGAGCGAGGGAAGCACGCTGCGGATCGGGGCGAAGACCGGCTCGGTGACACGGTAGAGAAAGCCGACAACGGGGGCGAATGCGCTGCCCGGTCCGATCGGGAACCATGACGACACCGCGCGCAGCACGACCACGAGCGAGTACAGGGCGAAGAGTTGGCAGAGCAGGTTCATCAGCCGTTGAAGTCGGGGGAGCCACCGGGCTTCAGCAGGAACACCCCGGTGCCGACCTTCTCCATGGAGCCACCCAGTGCGTAACAGAGTCCGCTCGCGAAGTCGATGATGCGACGCGACATGCCGGGCTCAACATCCTCGAGGTTCACGATGACGGGAATCCCGTCACGGAAGCAGTCGCCGATCTCCTGCGCCTGGTTGAACGAGCGCGGACGGACCGTGACCGTCTCACCGCCTGCCGGCACCGGCCTCACCGTGGCACCCGAACGTGGGGCACCCTTCGGTCGCACGTTCAGACCGGAGTCATCGGGGCGGCGCGTGGCACCAGTGTCCTCGACGCGCGGACGCACCGGCGGGCGACTCGGGTCGGACACGTACTCGGGCTCGGCGGCACGCGGTGCGCGACCCGGCCGCTCGTACTCCCTCGACATGTCGTAGTCCTCGAATGATTCGTCCCCGCTGAGGCCCAGGTAGTCCATCGCGCGGCGGAAAAACGACATGCGGACAGGGTACTTCAGGCGCGGGGCCCGAGGAGTGCACTTCCGATGCGCACCATCGTGGAGCCGCACCCCACCGCCACCTCGTAATCAGCGGGCATCCCCATCGAGCACACCCCGAGTCCTCCCTCGTCGCACATGCGCCGCAGGGCCGTGAACACCGGCTCGGCCCCCTCCGGACCCCCTTCGGTCGGCCCCACAGTCATCAGCCCGAGCACCCGCACCCCGTGTTCCTCGGCATGTGCGCGGAGTCTCTCTACCCGACCGGGTGCACAGCCTCCCTTGCCGTCCTCGCCGGTGAGGTTGACCTGCAGGAGTACGTCCCCGCAGCCTCCTCCGGCGACCCTCCGGCCGATCTCCTCGATGACGCTCTCCCGGTCCACGGACTGCCAGAGCGACACGAGGGAGGCGATCTTGCGCACCTTGTTCGACTGGATCGTCCCGATCATGTGGAGCGGGCCGGGGGCCGGGGCGCCGGCCAGCTTGGCAACGATCTCCTGCACGTAGTTCTCCCCGAGTGCATCACAACCCGCCTCGACGGCCGCGCGCAGGACGGCGAGCGGCTGGGTCTTCGTGACCGCCACGACCGTGACACCACTCCCGCCGGCCGCGCTGACGCGCCGACGCACGTCAGCGAGGTTCGCCGCGATGCGGGCGGCGTCCGCAGCCGCCATGTCCGCTACTTCAGGAACGACGGAACGTCGAAGTC
>JBJTFB010000083.1:0-9783 GCA_046093205.1 Acidimicrobiales bacterium | reverse complement strand
GCACGGTCTGGGCCCAGAGCTCGAAGAACGGGTCGTAGTACGGCACGACGTAGTCGGTGTTGTAGGTCGCGGCCCCGTTGGCGACAAGCCTCGGCATGCCGAACCCGTCGATCGCGTAGGCACGCCAGAAGAGAGGCTTGCCCTCGTCCCAGCCGGCCGGCGGGTCGACGTTCTCGTAGTAGTCGTACTTCACGCCGTTCAGCGTGACGAAGGCGAACTTCGTCTCGTCGCCCCAGTCGATGTCGAACTTCCGCGCGGCAGTGATCTCGACCTCCATCTCGAGGACCGGGCCGTTGTTGTTCACGGCCTCGGAGCCGCGGGGGCTCACCGAGATGTTGCCCGACACGTCGGCCGAGCCGTCGCCGATCTCGATGATGCCCTCACCGCGGAACGTCGGCACATCGAGACCCCCTGTCACCGATGCAACCGCGAGACGCAGCAGGGCGACGCGTGTGTCACCGATGAACTTGTCGGGCAGCACGATCGACGAACCCTCGCCCTTCACGGTGTCCGCGAAGTTGCCGTCCGCCTCGAAGCCTGCAGCCACGATCTGGTCGAAGCCGTCGCACAGCGTGATGGTGCGTGTTGCGGCCACGAAGTTGACCGCACAGTCCTCTTCCTGGACGCTGATCTGCGCACGGACGTCATCGGGCTCGGGGGAGCCCTCCGCCGGGGTCGTGTCGACCGGTGTGGTGTCGACAGGAGTCGTGTCGACGGGCGTGGTGTCAGTCGGCACGGTGTCGGTGGGCGTCGTGTCGGCCGGAACCGAGTTCTCGGTGCCGGGGTCGACAGCCGGGACGGAATCGACGGGGACCGAATCGGTGGTGCCTGCAGACTCGGGAGTCTCGATTGTGGTGCTCTTCGTCGCGCCGACGGCGCGCTCGAACTCCACTGTCGCCTCGGAGAAGATGGAGCCGTCGTCGTTCAGGAACTGTGCCTTCACACGCAGGGTGGTGACGGCCTCGGTGATGACGTTGGCAATGTCCCTGATTGCGGTCGGCTGGCCGCCGCCCTCGTTCCCGGCATCCCTCGACATGCTGGCCTGGGACTGGCCGTCCGAGTTCAGGAGATCGACGATGATTCTGTCGACCGGCGCCGCCAGGGAGACCGTGTTGTTCTCCGGCACCCAAGTCACGTCGAGGTTCAGAACGTTGCCGCCGAACACCGCTGTGGTGTCGGGGAGAGCGGAGTTGCGCTGGCGCGAACTGTCGGAGCCGCCGCATGAGGCGGCGGTGAGCACGAGTGAAGCAACGGCGAGCGTGCGGAATGCACGCGAGGCGAGCGAGCGGGTCATGTGTCCTCCCAAATCAGGAATGAACCGCAATTTAGTGAGGTTTGTCCCCGACTCCAAGGCCGGGGGCTGAGTCCCCGTTATTTCACGGTGACGGTGACCCACCGCGACACGTTGCCGGCCCGGTCGACCACCCTCACCCAGAGGCGCTTCTTGGTGGTGTTCACCCGCACCGTGCGGCTGGAGGCCTTCGGGCTCGAGGTGGGCACGTCGGTGATCCTGCCGTTGGCGGAGGTTTTCACCTGCACCTTGCCGATCCCGGAGTTCGCGTCTCGCGCACGCACGAACAACTTCACCGCCCCCTTGGCCGAGGCCCTGACCGACTGAACCGACACGTTGGATGACGACGGAGAAGTGGCCGACCCGGAGACCCCCGACATGTTCGGAGCGGTGGTGTCGAGGATGATGTCGTCGGTGTTGGTGGAGCTCTGCGAACCGAATCGCTGCACGAAGCGGGCATACACCGTCTTCGGGAGGCGCTCATCACGCGAGGCGACCAGGGTCCAGCCGATCTCGGCGTAGCCGTCGACGAGGTCGAAGGTCTGCGCACCGCCGAAGCCGCCGTCGTTCGACAGGATGACCTGGGTCGAGCCGCTCGGCCCGGTCGCATACACCGTGACCCTGCGGCTGTTCGTGAACTCTGCTGCATCGTTGATGGTGATGCCGAGCGGCCGCGAGGCGGTGAACGACTTGATGTCGCCCTTCGTGGAGCCGAGGCCGTTCGAGGCCTCCGCGCGGTAGTAGTAGCGGGTCGACTCCGTGAGTCCGGTGGCGGTCACCGACACATCGGTGTCGGTGGTCCCGGTGATGCTGCGGTAGTCGATCCTCGTTCCGTCCGAGAGGTCGCTCTTCTGGCCGATCGTGAACCACACCGACGTCTCCATCTCGCCCGGGTTCACGACACCGTTGAGTGTGGCCCGCGATGATGACACCGAGGACGTGGAGCCGGTGGTCACCACCGGTGCCGATCCGTTGGTGGTGAAGGTGCCGGCCGACGATGTTGTGGTGCCCGCGGTGTTCGTCGACTTCACCCAGAACCAGTACTTCGTGCCCGCGGACAGCCCGGTCACGGCCTTGGTGACGGCCTGCGCGCCCGAACCGGTGAGTGTCGTGCCCGAGGCAGTTGTTGCGGTGGTGACATCGTTCGAGGTGGACCACGCCCACGTCACGGTGGACTCCGCAAGTGCCGGGTTCACGGTGCCCGCGAGGGTTGCACCGCTGCTGGTGACGGAGGTTGCGGACCCTGCCGTGGTGACGGGCGCCGACTGCGTGATCACCACGGTGCGGGTGTTCGACGTGGAGAGGAAGTACTTCACGTTGCCCGACGTCTCGTCGTTGCTCGATGCCGCCAGCTGGCAGTTGCCGGCGGAGTAGATGGTGACGGTGTTCGCGGCGGTCACGTTGCAGATGGCCGAGTTGTAGGCGAAGAGCAGGGTGTCGCGGGAGGCCGAGTTGGTGACGGTGACGGTGAACGTGCCGTCTGCAGTGGTCTTCGCGCCGGGGTCGGACAGCGTGATGACGGGAACCACCGCGTTCATCGACGTCACGAATGCATCCGCACTCGATGCGGTCGAGTTGTTCGCCAGGGCTCCCGCACCGTTGCCCGGCGAGTACTCGTTCAGGCCCCAGCACTTCATCGACGAACCGAACAGGGCGCAGCCGTGGCGCATGCCCGCGGCCACGGCGGTCGCACCGGAACTCCCCGTGAGCACCTCGCGTGCGTACTGGCTCGAGTTGTTGAAGCCGGCATGCCGGAACGAACCCCCGTCCATGTAGCCGCCCCAGCATGCGATCTGGTCGGCGAGCGTGATGACACAGGTCATGCTCGCGGTGATCGAGATCGCCTTGGCGGTCACGTCCGCGGAGCTGATCTGCGGTGTCACGAGGGACGTCTCGTACATGGAACCTGCGCCGCTCCCGGTCTCGCCGCGCCAGTTCGAACCCCAGCAGCCGACGACGTCGTCCGGCTTGATGACGCACGTGTGTCCGTACCCGCCGGCGATCGCCTTGACGGTGGTGATGCCGCCGATGGTGACGGTTGTCGGTGTCGCGGACGAGAACGAACCGTTGCCCAACTGGCCCGCATTGCTCATTCCCCAGCACTTTGCGGTGTCGTCGTTGAGGATCACGCAGGTGTGGTAGTCGCCCGCCGAGATCGCCTTGACCCCGGTGAGGCCGGTGACCTCGCCCGCGTATGTCCGGCCCGTCACGCTCGTTGAAGGGTCCGTGCCCAGCTGCCAGTCGTTGTTGTCGCCCCAGCACCACACCGTCCCGTTGGTCTTGAGGGCGCAGGTGGCCTCGTAGGAGAGCGCGAGTGACTCGACGCCGGAGAGGGAAGTGGTGCACGCCGCGTCCGCACACACGGTGACGGGGGTCTTCCGGTCGGTTCCGGCACCGTTCCCGTCGCCGATGCGGCCGAACTCGCCGCGGCCCCAGCACTTCACCGTGGTGTCGGCCAGCACCGCGCAGGTGTGGATGGCGCCGACGGCAACACTTGTCGCGGTCGAGATGCCGCGCACGAGAACGGGCTTTGTGGCCGGGCTCGTGCTGTCGTCACCCAGCTGACCGTTCGTGTTGAGGCCCCAGCACACGACGTGGCCGGAATCCAGCACACGGCACGAGTGCGCCATGCCGGAGGCGATCTTCGACATGGAAGCACGGAGCGTCCCGTTCACCGACTCCGCAGAGTCGGCAGATGCGGGCGACGTTGCACCGACGAGTGTTCCGCCGATGAGTGCGAGTGTGATGAGGAGACGACGCATGGGCCCACCTTCAGGAATGAACGTTTGTTCAGCCTAACTTGCCCGCTGAGCGTGCGGGAAGGGGCCCGGCCCCGACGACGGTCAGGTGCGGATGTAGACGGTCTCGTCCTGTGTCACCGAGGCGATCGAACAGGTGGCCGTGTATGCGCCGGCCGAACCGCTCGACGTCACCCAGCTGCCCGAGTTGCCGCACCGCAGGGAGAACGGCACCGACATGGCCTTCATGGTGAAGGTCGCGGTGGTGGTGACCGTGCGCCCGGTTGCGGCATCCGTGCCGCTGGCGGTGCCCTCCAGCATCAGGCCCTCCAGACACACGGCCGTGCTGCATTTCTGGCTTTCGGCCCCCGTGAGGGCGAGCGTGGCGTCGAACCCGGATGATGCGGCATCGTTTGCGCCGTAGGTCCATTCGTCGAGGTTGATGGCCACGGTCACTGCCGTGCGGGCCACGGGCTTGGCAACGGTGGTGGCCGTCGACTTCGGCTTCGTGGTCTGGGTGGTCTGGTTGCCGCCCGAGCTGCCGCTGTCCCCACCGTCACCGGTGGGGGCTGCGGTGGTGGAGGACGACGGCACCGTGGTGGTCGGCGAGACATCGCCGGCGCGCTCTGCCTCCGGCGGGAGGCCCGGGACCTCGGTGGTGGCGGCCAGCGGGTCGGTGAGGTTGGGTGCCACGTCGGTGTTCGCGAGTGCGCCCTCTGTCTCCTGCGTCGTCGATGTGCCGTCGGGGGCAAACGTCGTCACCTTCAGCACACCGACATTCGACTGTGTGGTCACCACGTACGACGCATCGTCGGGGAGCGACTCCGAACCGCCCGCCACCACCTCGACGGCGGGCTGCTCGGCAGAGGTCTCCACCGTCACCGGGGCTCCCGCGGCGTTGTCAACGGTGGCCGACACCCCGTTCTCGCCTGCGGTGATCGAGTTGTTCTCGCCCGACGACGTGATGACGAAGTCACCGGCGGCGAGCGTGAGCTCCACCGCGGGGTCCGCCACGGTGATGTTGAAGGGGTTGATCTCGATCTGCGCGTTCGAACCGCCGGCCGGTGTGGTGGCCTCGGCGACGGCATCGGGCGTGATCGCAACGATGCGCGCCTCCGTGCCGGCCTTCACCTTGGTCGACTTGTTCGAGGCAGGGATGCTCACGATGTAGTCGCGGGGCTCACCCGGTGCGGGCTCGGCACCCGGGCCGGCGAGCGGCTTGATCGTGACGTCGCCGGCCACCGGGCTGTCGGGAGACACCGTGCCCGCATCGGTGGTGATCTCGATCTTCTTGTCCACCGAACGGATGACGAGGAGCGTGTTGCGCACCGATGCACCGTCGCCGCAGAACGGGCACGAACTGGTGGTGCGCGACCCGAGGGACGTGAGGTCGACGTCGCCCTTCCCGCCCGTCCAGGCGTTGGGGTCGTTGCCCGGGTCGCGACCCGAGAAGCTGAACGACCACTCCTTCTTCTTCAGGTCGAAGGTGACGTAGCGGTCCTTGCCGGGCCAGTTGCTGTCGTACACGCGAACGAGGGCGGTGTCGTTGTCGGGGAACTCGATCGCCGTCGGCAGCACCGCGTGACCGCCGTTGTCGGTGTAGAGGTTCAGCGTGTACTCGGGTCTGTCGTTCGACAGGTTGGTCTGCAGTTCCGCCAGTACCGCCTCGAGCGACTTCTTTGCCCAGCCGCCCGTGAGTGCCTGCGACTCGGGCAGGAACTGCGTGGCGAACGCACGGAAGATCGCGTGCACCACCTCGGTGTCGCGCGGGAGCTCACCGGTTGTGGGCGTCACCTTCTCGAGGAAACGGCTGGCGGCCAGTGCCACGAGTCCCTCGCAGTGGCCCGAGGCGCGCGCCTGGTTCACCATGCGTGCGAATGCGGCGGCCTCCGGTGTGGGGTTGCACGGCTCGGTGCCGCCGGTGCACACCTCGGGCGTGGCGCCGAACATCGCCACGAGGTCGGTGGCATCGAACTGCTCGGCGGTCTTCTTCGCGGAGAAGTTGGCGAACGTGAAACCGTTGTCGGTCAGCGACATCGTGGTGGCCGCCGGGGTGCGCGGCAGGTCGGCGGATGCGCCGTCGCTGCTTCCCCCGCACGCGGCCACAAGAACGAGGGATGCGGCACCGAGGGAGCGGAGAATCGACTGAACCTTCATACAATCGTGGACGCTACCCATGTCGGTGTGCTCCCGGGGAAGCCCACGGAGCCCCGGCGTTACACTCCCTCGTCCCCCACGGAGGAACCCCACGATGGCCAACGCATGGTTCGAGACGGTTGCAGAGGCCCAGCGCCGCGCGAAGAAGCGCCTTCCGCGCTCCGTCTACGGGGCCCTCGTCGCAGGGTCTGAGAAGGGTCTGACACTCGCCGACAACCTCTCCGCGTTCGACCAGCTCGGTTTCGCGCCGCACATGGCGAACCTTCCCCGCGAGCGCGGCATGAACGTGACGGTGATGGGCCAGGAGATCTCCATGCCTGTTCTCATCTCGCCCACCGGCGTGCAGGCGGTGCACCCGGAGGGGGAGGTGGCAGTCGCCCGTGCGGCGCAGAACCGTGGCATCCCGATGGGTCTCAGCTCGTTCGCCAGCCGTTCGGTGGAGGACGTGGCCGCGGCCAATGACCGCACCTTCTTCCAGATCTACTGGTGCGGCGGCCGCGACCTCATCGCCCAGCGCGTGGAGCGTGCGCGTGCGGCAGGTGCCAAGGGCATCATCGTCACGCTCGACTGGTCGTTCTCGAACGGTCGTGACTGGGGCAGCCCGTGGATCCCCGAGAAGCTCGACCTGAAGGCGATGGTGAAGCTGGCACCCGAGGTGATGGCAAAGCCGGGCTGGCTCTGGCAGTTCGCCCGCACGCTGCACCTGCCCGACCTCACCGCGCCGAACATGCAGAAGCCCGGCGAGAAGGCACCCACGTTCTTCGGCGCGTACTACGAGTGGATGCAGACGCCGCTCCCCACATGGGACGACCTCGCGTGGTTGCGTTCCCAGTGGGACGGCCCGTTCATGGTGAAGGGCGTGTGCCGTGTCGATGACGCCAGGCGCGTGGTCGACATCGGCGCCACCGCACTGTCGGTGTCGAACCACGGAGGCAACAACCTCGACGGCACACCCGCGCCCGTCCGCGCACTGCCCGCCGTGGCCGATGCCGTGGGCCACCAGATCGAGGTGGTGCTCGACGGCGGTGTGCGCCGCGGCAGCGACGTGGTGAAGGCGCTCGCCCTCGGTGCGAAGGCCGTGATGATCGGACGCGCCTACCTGTGGGGCCTCGCCGCCAACGGCCAGGCCGGTGTGGAGAACGTGCTCGACCTCCTGCGTGGCGGCATCGACTCCGCACTCATGGGTGTGGGCAAGTCCCATGTGAACGAACTCGACCGCAGCGACGTTGTCGCCCCGGACGGGTTCTTCCGCAGTCTCGGCGCCTGACCGGGAGGGGATGGCCGGCAAGGCTGAATCTTTGTGCAACCATGGACCCGAACAGGGAGGGACCATGGCACGCAGAGCACGGTTCGCAGCAGCAGCATTGATTCTCGTGGGCGCGCTCGGCGCGTGCGGGGAATCGTCATCGGTGGAGTTCACGCGACAGCGCAACTCCGCACTGTGCAACCCGGAGGACGTCGCCACGGCCGAGGCCGAGGTAGTTGCTGCTGCGGATGCCCAGAGGGTCGCGGCGGACAATCTCATCCAGGAGCAGTTCGAGTACGGGAGCGTCGCAATGTCGTTCAACGACGGCACTGCCACGCAGGCGGAGATGGATGCGGCAGAGGCCGCACTTGCGGACGCGATCGCGGCAGACCGCAACGCGAATGACATGCGGGTCGCGAAGGAAGGTGCGCTGAGCGAGCTTCTGGCTGCCTGTGCCGAACAGGGCCTCACACCTGATCCGGGTTCGGTGCCGATGGACACCACTCCCGTCGATACCACTCCCGTCGACACCACGCCGACGGACTCCGCTCCCGCAGACACGTCCGGGTCCGCCGGCGCACAGGGCAGCGGTTCCGACCGACCGGTGCAGACCATGATCAGCCCGGAGAGGCCGAGAGTCGGCCAGGCGGTGTGGTTCGGCGCGACCTCCACCTGCAACGTGCCGCAGTGGTACTGGGTGGCCTCCAGTTCGCGCTACGAGATCTACTCGGGTGCCCCGACGCACCAGCCGTTCGTTCCCTCGCAGCCTGAGACCTACTCGGTCCGCATCTACGGAACGTGCGACAACGGCGAGGAACTCGAGCGCATCGTGCAGGTCACGGCATCCCCCGTGGATGTGCCGGCCAACGACAACTTCGCCGATGCATCGGTGATCAACGGCGAGGCAGGCTCCGTGAGGGGCACGTCCCTCGGGGCGACCTGGGAGCAGGACGAGACCCGCCACACCGGTTGCTTCTGGGAGGCCGATCTCTCGGTGTGGCACCGGTGGACTGCCCCGAAGTCGGGTCTGCTCACCTTCTCGCTGCAGAGCTCGTTCGCGGTGCCGGTGTACCTCCTGACCAAGGGAACCTCGGTTACCGACGTGGAGAACGTCGAGACCCGGTGGCTGCCCGAGTGGGCCGGCCAGCAGGTGGAGGTCACCGAGGGCGAGACGTACCACTTCATGATCTCGGGCTGCTACCGCCAGGGTTTCGGGCCGTACGAGCTGACGTGGTCGATCGACGGTGCGGTGCCGCCCACCGCGGACAGCGTGCCCGCCACCGGTGACACCACCCCGGCGACGGCTGACACCACCCCGGCCGCAACCGCGCAGGTGGTGAAGCCGACCGAGTTCACCGTGACACCGGCCGTGATCGAGCAGACCGACGACCCGAACGTGGTGAACGCCGCAATCCCGGATTCCGCTCTCACGATCACCATCTCGCCGGCGTTCGAGAAGTCGGTGCTCTCGCTCGCGGGCGCCAAGTCGGGACGCATCCAGGTCTCGGCCGGCTACGGCGGGTACGTGCCGATCGACGACACGAACAGGGTCGTGCAGCTCGGTCCGGAGACCAAGGAACTGAAGGTCAACGTGGTGTCCAGCGACACCGCGGCCCGTGAGCTCACGGTTGCGCTGGTGCGCAAGCCCGTCGAGCTCGTGCCCGTCGGTGACTCCGGCTCCTCGTCGAACACCATGCTCATCGTCATCATCGCGGCTGCGGTCGTGGTGCTCGCCGGTGGCGCCGTGGCGATGAAGCGTCGCAAGCCGTCGGGAACGAACGCCTGACCACGGGCCCCGCGGGGCCACGGACATAGTGTTCCCCCCGTGGGGGACTCATTCGACGACGAGGTGGAACGCTTTCTCGCGCGCGTTCCCGGGGTTCTCGCGGCCGCGGGCAACGGTCACGTCGTGCGCGCCCGCGCGTGGCGACGTGCACTGTGGGAGGCAGGCCTCGCCGGCTTCGGCATCCCTGCCGAGTACGGCGGCCGCAATGAACCCGCCGACGGAGCAAGGCGACTGCAGCGACTCTCGAAGGGCCGCGTGCCCCCCGAGGAGTCGACCTTCGGCATCGGGCTGAACATGGCGGTGCCCACCATCCTCCAGTACGGCTCGGAGACGCTGAAGAAGCGCTTCGTGCCGTCGGCCCTGAGCGGCGAGGAGATCTGGTGCCAGCTGTACTCCGAGCCGGGGGCGGGCAGCGACCTGCCCGGTCTCACCACACGCGCGGTGCCCGACGGTGACGAGTGGGTGGTGAACGGCCAGAAGGTGTGGAACCGCTCGCCCACCTCGCCGACTGGGGGATGCTCGTCACCCGCACCGACCCCGACCAGCCGAAGCACAAGGGCATGAC
>JBJTFB010000082.1:0-5489 GCA_046093205.1 Acidimicrobiales bacterium | reverse complement strand
GCGCACCACGCTGTCGATGGAGACCCCGAGCCTCAACAGCCTCGAGTACTGATTCTCGGGCACTGGTGCTGTCCTTCGTCAGGACAGGTAGATATCACCCTCGTCCACGGCGCAATGCGTCCGTACACTCGTCTGCGACGGTGAGTCATTCGGGTGACCGCGGTGCGGATACGCACTGAGGAAAGTCGGGACTTCACAGGGCACGGTGCCGGCGCGAGCCGGGTCGGGGGAACCTGACGGACAGTGCAACAGAGAGCAAACCGCCGATGGACGGAAACGTCACAGGCAAGGGTGAAACGGTGCGGTAAGAGCGCACCAGCATGCGCAGTGATGCGTGTGGCTAGGCAAACCCCACCGGAAGCAAGGCCAAGCAGGGGGCGGGCTGCCCGCCCGCCGCAAGGCAACCCCCGGGTAGGCCGCGCAGATGGATGGTCACCACCCACGCAAGTGGGCACAGAATCCCGCTTACAGAATGGCTCACCGTCACCGGCCCTCTCCACGGCCCCGCACCCTGTTCCCGTGTGTGATGCCCGACCAGGGTGTTGTCACCACTCGCGCCACGACCGGCCCCAGCGCGGGCTTGTCCGCCGGAGGTACCGCGCAACACCCGGCGCAACGTTCTCGATGACCTCCGGGACGAGGATGTGCACGAACACGTCGAGGGCCCGGACGAAGCGGCACGGTGAGCCCACCCGGAAACGGCTCTGGGCCTCGCGCTCGGCCCGGACCAGGTGCGCAATGGTCTCGCGGAGGTTCATCTCGCTGTGCAGCATCACGGACGAGTCTTGCACCGCCGGCGACCGGCCCTCCACGGGGAGGTTCAGCGCTCGACACCGACGAGATGATGGGTCTCGTTGAAACTCGCGAGTGCGGGTCCGTTCGGCCCGACGGCCACAGTGCAGATCGAGGCGCGGTCGAGCGACATGCGCCATGTCATCTCCGGGCCGGCGCCGAGTGCCCAGGTGACCGCACTCTTGATCGGCGACACGTGCGACACCACGATCACGTGTCCTGTTCGTGCCGCATCCACGAGCTCCACGAGTGCGGGCCGGACACGTGCATCGAGTTCCGCGAGCGTCTCGCCGTTCGGCGGACGCAGGTGGGGATTATTGCGCCATGCGCGCCATTTCTCGGCCGGCACCTCGTCCATCCGCAGTCCGTCCCAGTCGCCGTAGTCGAGCTCCACGAACCTCCCGTCCACCGTGACGTCGTCCGACACCGCGGACGCGGTCTCCACCGCACGGGCCAGTGGGCTGCTGATCACCGTCGCCCCGGGGAACCGTCCGCGCAGGTGTTCGCCCGTGAGACGGGCCTGCTCGCGGCCGACCTCGTCGAGCACGGTGTCCACCCTGCCCTGCAGCCTCCCGCCTGCGTTCACCACGGTGCGGCCGTGCCGCACGAGGATCAACATGTCGCTGCCCCGTCGCCGTGGCGGCCCCCCGCCGGCGCAGCAGCGGCACGCGAGGTGCGCATGACCCACATTGCGAGCAGCGCACCGGTGATCTCGAGGGGCAGGTTCCACCAGCCGCGGTCGAACGAGGGCAGCCTGTCGGTGCCGAAGCCCGTGCCGGCGAACGGCCACCAGAACGCCGTGGTGCGTGCGAACACCCCGTCGAACACCAGGTGCATGAACATGCCGATCGGCACCGCGAGCAGCATCGGCCGCGAGGGTCTGCGGCCGCGCGTGGCGAACATCACGAGCGCGAGTACGGTCACGCTCGCCGTCACGGAGTGCATCACCCAGGTGCCACCGCTCCACACGTCGACGATGTCGGGCAGGAGCGCACCGAGGGCGAGCATGCGCAGGTCGAACCTCGGGTCGCGGAACACGAACCACACGGCGGCGTACGCCGTGCCGACGAACCAGAGGACCACGCAGTCAGGTTAGGGAGCGATCAGGCCGGGCAGCGCGTCACTGCACCACGCGCACGGACTTCGGCACGCCCCTCGCGCAGTCGTAGACGAGCGTGCGCAGCGGGTCGGCACCGGTCACCGGCACGGTGGGGTCGGTGACCTCCGGTGCGATGGTGGTGCCCGGGTCGGTGATGCGCACCGCGGGCCCGGTGGGTGCCACGGTGGTGACGGGGGGAACGGCCCCCGGAACCGTGGTGACCGGCGACGTCACGGGGGTGCTCACCGGCGGTGCCGTCACGGGCACCGTGGGGGCGACCGTGTTCACGGGGCCGGTGAGCGAGCGCGGCAGCCTGCCCGACACCACCTCGGCGGTGCAGTCGACGCCCGGCAGGTACAGGCGGTACTGGTTGCGTGTCGGCGCCGGGGGTGCGTCCCAGTCGAGCGGCTCGAGGCCCTCGTGTGCGGCGTCCATGAACTGTTTCCAGATGCGCGCGGGGTACGTGGCACCCTGCACCCGCGGCACGCCGTCGGCACGGAACTCGGGAATGTTCACCATCGGCGTGTAGCCCTTCGGGTCACCCACCCACACCGCGGTGGCGAGCTGGCGGGTGAAACCGACGAACCATGCGTTCGTGTTCTCGTCCTGGGTTCCGGTCTTGCCGGCGGCCGGGCGGTCCCCCTCGAGCGGAGTGCGCCGGGCGGTGCCGCGGATGAGCGTCTGCTTGAGGATCGCGACCGCCTTGTCGGCGGAGTCCTTGCGCATCGCCTGGTACGTCACGGGGGTGTGCGAGTAGAGGACGTTGCCGAAGCCGTCAGTGATGCCCTCGATGAAGTAGGGCTCGGCGTGCACACCCCCGTTCGCGATGGTCTGGCCCCCGGCAGCCATGTCGAACGCGCTCAGTTCGTTCGCACCGGTGGAGAAACTCGCGTACGGCTGGATCGTGAAGATCTCCGGGCGCAGGTATGCCGAACCCGCGAGTCTGTACACGAGCGGCGGCATGCGGTTCAGGCCGACTATCTGGGCAAGCCGCGCGTACGCGCAGTTGATCGACAGCCACGTCTGCTCGGCGAGCGTGGTGAGCGGCTTGCTGACACCCTTCGTGAGCACGAACGGCTCGTCGGGGTTGCCGGGGTTCGGGAACCGGCACGGCATCGTGCCGTCGATGAGGTCGGTACCCTCCACACCTGCCTCAAGAGCCGCGGCGAGGATGAACATCTTCACGCTTGACCCCGTCTGGCGGCGGCGCAGCGCGAGGTTCACCTCGTTGCGGCCCGGCTCGAACCCCGGTCCGCCCACCAGCGCACGCACGGCGCCCGTGGCGGTGTCGACCGACACGAGGGATGCCTGGATGCCGGTGCGGTTCTCGGGGAGACGCTCCTTCACCGCCTTCACTGCCTTCGCCTGCGCGGACGCATCGATGGTGGTCCTGATCGTGAGTCCGCCCCTGTAGAGCGCGTTGAACCGCTCGGCGTAGGTGGCCCCGAGCACGGTGCTCTTGTTCAGGAGGTAATCACGCACCATCTCGCTGATGTACGTGCGGGAGGTGCCGCGGGAGGTGGCGGTGCCGACGGTTTCGGGGATCTCGAACTCCTCGAGGGTGCGGTCTGCCTCCTCGCGCTGCATCAGGCCGGTCTGCACGAGCCGGTCGAGCACCTGGCGGAACCTGCGCCGCGACTGCTCGGGCCGGCGCACGGGGTCGTACGTGGACGGCGCACGCACGAGACCCGCGAGGAAGCCCGCCTGTGCGAGCGTGAGGTCTGCGACCTGCGCACCGAAGTACACCTCGGCCGCGGCCTGGATGCCGTAGGCGTTGTTACCGAAGTACACGGTGTTCAGGTAGCGCTCGACGATCTTCGCCTTCGGCACCTGCTTCTCGAGCATCACGGCGTAGCGGGCCTGGAGGATCTTGTAGCGACCGTCGCGAGGGAGGCCGGCGAGGTACTCGTTCTTCACCACCTGCTGGGTGATCGTCGATGCACCCTGGCGGCCGCTCTCGTAACGGAAGTTCGCGAGCGCGGCGCGCACGAGCGACCGCAGGTTGACGCCCCTGTGGCCCTCGAACCCGGCGTCCTCCACCGCGAGTAGTGCCCCCACCACCGCGTCGGGGACGTTCTCGATCGACACGGGCTGGCTGTTCTCGAACTCGAACACGCCGATCTGCAGGCCGCTGACGTCGACGATGCGCGTGCGGGTGGCGAGACCGCTGAAGGCCGGGAGATCGACGGGGTCCTGGTCGTGGGCGTTCAGCACTGCCCATGCATGGGGGGCCACGCCCACCACCGCGGCCGACACGAAGAGCGACCCCGCGACGACGGTGATGCCCGTGCGCAGGAGCCACGACGCACGCTTGTTCACCCCGGTCACGGTAGTTGTGGCCGCAGCGCAGCCCACGTCACCGTCTGACCCTCACGGCTACTCTCGCCGGATGAGCGCATTTCCCGTCCGTCCGTTCCGCTTCGGTGTCCAGGTTGACTCCGCACCCGATGCTCGTTCGTGGGCCGAGCTCGCACGCCGCGCGGAGGCGAACGGTTTCGACGTGCTGACGATGCCCGACCACTTCACCCCGCAGCTCGCACCCATGCCCGCCCTCATGGCCGCGGCGGACGCCACCACCACGCTGCGTGTCGGTGCCCTCGTGTTCGACAACGACTACAAGCACCCGCTCGTTCTCGCGAAGGAGCTCGCCACGATGGACGTGCTGTCGGGCGGCAGGGTCGAGATCGGTCTCGGGGCAGGCTGGATGGCGAGCGACTACGAGCAGTCGGGAATCCCGTACGACACGCCCAAGGTGCGCATCGACAGGTTCGTGGAGGGACTCGCCGTCATCAAGGGCTGCATGTCGGGCGGGAAGTTCTCCTTCTCGGGCGAGCACTACGTCATCACCGACCACGAGGCCCACCCGAGGCCGGTGCAGCAGCCGTGCCCACCGGTCCTCATCGGCGGCGGCGGCAAGAGGGTGCTCTCCATCGCGGCGCGCGAGGCCGACATCGTCGGCATCAACGGCACCATGACCGCCGGCGTGGTGGGCGTGGACGCCGTGTCCACCATGACGTCCGCCGCAGTCGACGAGAAGGTGGCGATCGTCGCGGCCGCCGGTGCCCACCGCCTCGGCGACATCGAGATGAACATCCGCAACTTCTTCGTGAAGGTCACCGACGACCGGAAGGGCTTCGTGGACGGTGTGGCGGGGATGTTCAAGATCCCCGCCGAGCTCATCGATGACTCCCCCTTCGGGCTCATCGGCAGCGTCGCGGCCATCCAGGAGCAGATCCTCGCGGCACGGGAGCGGTGGGGGTTCAGCTACTTCATCGTCGGCGCCCAGAACATCGAGGAGATGGCCCCCGTGGTGGCGGCCCTTCGGGGCCGCTGACACCCCGTGCCCCCTGCCTCGCCGCTTTCGGGCGGGGAGCACACCGGACCTAGTGTGAGCGCCCATGAGCGATCTCACATCCCTGAACGTGGAGTTCCTGTTCCACATGCACGCAACCCTCGACGCGCCCGCGGTGGTGCCCGGCGGCCCCCAGGGCACGCGGGTGATCGTGGGCATCAACGGCGGCACCGTCAGCGGTCCGAAGGTGAACGGCACCGTTGCGCACCTCGGTGCCGACTGGTTGACGATGCGCGCCGACGGGTC